>NZ_JRFE01000032.1 GCF_000756305.1 Myxosarcina sp. GI1 | reverse complement strand
TGCCACGTTTGAGAGAACCAGCTGCTTCTAAAGACACATTTCCCTCATGCAACAGAAAATCAAACCACTTGAAAGCATCTTGATTTTGAAGGGGTTTGTAGTTTTTGCCGACAACTCCGAGAGTTTGGCGATCGCTAGAGCGAATCAATAGTTTGTAGTTTGGTAATGAAGTATATTCATAAGGTTCTGGGCTTTGGTAAATAGGATGTTCTTCTACAATCCAGTCTAGATCGGCTTCAACAATTGCTTGTTGAGTAGTAGGAGGATTATTGAGAACTTTGCCCAGACCGTGCCAAGCGGGTTTAGCTACGAAAAATCCCGATTCAAATTCATGTGGCATAATGTTATTCACCAAATACATTGTTTTTTTTAGGTTTGAGTCAGATGCTCAAACCTTTTCACAAAATTTTTGGCGGTAGCCAATCCTCAACAGTTAAGTTCTCGCTGTTTTCTATCTAAAATTCAAAAAGAGGAATTTCGCAAATTTCTTCGTCATAATTATCTTCGAGGATTGTTTAATTCTTGAGTTAAAGAGGAGATGATAGTTACGAGAAAGTTTGTGTTACCAAAGCAGTCAATGTCTATATGTTTTGTATCGTTGACCTTGACTGCACGAATAAAGAATCAACAGAGTTGTGCGATTAAAACGTTTTGCAAATCGTATTGGTCTATTTGAGTAGGAACGAAAATTCTGTATTCCTCGGCTAGAGCAAACAGTTCTGGAGGGCTAGCAAAAGGGATGCTGTTGAGGCGATCCCTTTTAGTGCGCTCGAACGCGATCGCTCTATAAAGTGCTTTAACTATTGGGCAATAGAAAAAAAGCACTGGAATCAAATAGAGAATTGCTGAAAAGATTAGATTTTCCATTTTTCTAAACCTTAATATTGTAATTTAGTGATGAAGTGAGATTGCGCGAAGCGATGTAACAAAGCCAAGATTGCCTGAAGAATAGCGTCTTTGCTAGTGCCAAAGGAAATCGCTAAAGTTATTACAGATTAAATTTACGTTGAGTGGTAATGAAAAGTGTAGTAGCGATGTCCTTTACGGATTCTATCGGCAATTCACTATTGTTCAACTCAGCTTTAGCAGTTTTAAAGCAATAGGAATAGAGTTTAGCCAGACGTTGAGCGTAGTCTTTAATATCTTCGGCTTTACTGTCACTTTTGGGTGATGGTAATGTAGCGTTTGTTGTGACTTGTTCGACGACAGAATATTTACCCTTTTCGTTTACGGCAAGATTTACAGGCTCGTTAGGATAACGATTGGTAAGAGTGCTATCCCCTGGATTGCCCCAAACCGCAATTTCTTCTCCTGTGTAGGTTAGGCAGTTAAGTACAACCCTATCGCCGTACTTGGTAGGGATTTGTTTTGCAGCTTTAGAAACGGTAGCTTGGATTAATTTCATGGTATTTTCCTAACAATTTGGATAAGAACTTTCATGAAATGTTTGGCGACAGCCAGAATCGATCGAGCTACTATTTAGGTTTTTTTTTGGTTTATGCTTTTTTATATGCTCTAGGATTAACAAACCTAGCGAAGAACAATCTTCGGGACGAAGTTGCAAGTGAGGAGTAGCCACTATTAAAAAGGTATTTCTGGTGGAGAATCGTCCGCATCAGAAAGTTCTGAAAAATCACTTTCCTCATCAATCTCACCAGAATCATCTAGATCGTCAAAACCGATGTATCCTTGAGAAAGAAGTTCTTCAGTATCCAATCCGCACATCTCAAAAGCTCGTCTTCTGGCGGGACTCATCGAGTTAGTATCTACTTTATCTTTGGAGCTATATAAAATCTTAAAAGTTGGCTCGATTCCCAACTTTTCTCGTTCTCTTCTTTCAATAGCTTGTTGTCTACTCCATTCATCACAATATTCCTCATGCTTTTTTCTGGCAATGGCATTTTCGCGATCGATCCTGGTATGGCGCATATTAATTTCTTCTACCCAATCGATTTCTGCTTCGCTCCAACCATCGTTTCTCAAACGTTGGCGGTATTGTGGAGTCATTGACCCGTCATCATTTTGTTCTCTGTAAAAAGCTGAATCAAAACTAGTCATTTTTTCTACCGTTTGCTGATATGACTCTAAAGCTCGATCGTTTCGATACTCTGACTCGACAGAATATAGACATTAACGAAAAAATTGAGAATTCTTTAGCAGAGTATTTGTTTCCCGATACCACCTTCAGTATAGGTGCAGTCTATCAAAATATTACAACACCAGAACACTTGGAAAACTACAAGAACAAAACCTTGCAGTTTGCTTCTGGACAGAGATTGTATTTTGCCGATCGCGAAGTTAGATCTTTAGTATATCCCAATCAATCGGATGGAGCGGCATACGGCAGCTTAATTTTTACTCCTTGTCAAAGTCTTAAAGAAATAGACGCTAGAGTTTTAGTTGTCGATGATGAAACTGGAGTTAATGGTGGCATCATGCCACTTGAAGAAGCCAAACAGTTAGTAGGTGATTGCTATGGCAAAATCGGTTTGGAAATGGCTGAAAAATTTACGGGATTGGACAATACGCCATTTCAGTACCGATTGGGAATCAAACCGCAGTCAGAAAGTTCGGTATACCGAATAGCCAAAGGTACGTTAGCTCCCGCCGCACTGGATAATTTAAGCGGAACAGAAATAACTACCAAAAGATCCCAGAATGGTAGAACTTCAAGAAAAATTGGCTACGATCTAATTTTACCAACCAGCAGCTTTAAGGGAAGAAAGAAAGGTTACGAACCGATAGAGCCTGGAGAATACAATCTCAAAGTGGGGATAGGTATAAAAACTTTAGCCAAGTATGGAGAACAGAGTTTAGGGACTCAGGTATTGGTTAACTATCCCAAAGCAGTAAAAAACGAGATTTTGGCTTTAGTAAAGGGTGAGGGCAAAAAATTGGCGACCGACCAAACTTCCCCGCAAAAGCTAGCCCAGAATTATATCGAACTGTACGAGAAAAGAAAAGATTTAAGTCAGATAGACGACAAAAACCAAAACTATGACGAGCTAGAGGGATTTGACCGAGTAATCGACGAAGCTTTTGGCGATCGCGAAACACCAATTACCGAAGAAGACCATAATTTATACAAACTGCTCAAAGCTGACGAGCATGGAAAACTAACCGAACACCCTAAAATTATCGACGAATTAAACAAGTTTGTCCGAAAAAGATGGACAGACATAGCGACAGGCAGAAGCGTTAAGTTTCAGGCAGGAATGGCACAACCGAGTCTGAAGCTAAAAGAGGATGAAATTTGTGTTCCTCATATTGCCGAAGGAAAAGAAGTTATCGTTACGCGATCGCCTTTAATCAACTCTAACGGAGTAATAGTTCTCAAGAACCGCCACCTGCCATTCGTAGAGCATCTTAAAGGAGTAGTACATATCAATCCAGTTGCCGCCGCCAAACACCTTCAGGCGGATTATGATGGGGATCGTTTAGCCTTTGAGATGGCAGAAAAGTTTCCAATTCTAGCCAAAGAAGTTAAAGAATATAACCTCGAACAAAATCGTTACCCCGATATTGTCAAAAGAGACAAAATTCCTTATCAAGGAACTTTTACTGAAATTGCTCTATCGGCAGCCGACAATCAAATTGGTGCGATCGCCAATCAAATTCAAAGGGCAGTGGCTTTAAGATGGGAAGCCCGCGAACTTCCCGAACCACAAAAGGTAGGCTATGTCAAAACCATTGCTAAAAAGATGTCTGGATTATTAGAAAAAGATCGCTCTCTACCCGACAAATATGGCGATCGCGTCAAGTTTTTAGCCAAATTGCCAGAGCGACTTTCAGCAGAAGAAACTAATCGAGCCTTGAAAACAGTTGAAGGAATTAATTTCGATTTAGTAGCCGATCTTGGTAACGAGTTGCAGGTTGCCGTTGATGGACCGAAGAGTGCGGCTCGTCCCGATGGGGAATTACTAAAAACTTTAAAGGCGATCGGTAGCTATAAATATCCACAATGGTTGTTAGATAAGAAAAATCCCGAAACTTATCAAAAACGTTCGATGCAGACTAATGGGTACTCCCCAATTGACTTTATAGTAGCCGAGACAAATAAGCATTTTCAGCAAAATCAGCTTACTCCTGAGCCTACCGTGTCGTTTCGCCCACTATTTTCCGACATTAAGTTCGATCGCCAAAAGGAGGAATTAGCACGTTCGGTTAGGGATACCTATAATTCTTTAATAGCTGAGGCGATCGCTACTGAAAAACAAATCGACCAGCCCGTACTTAAAATAACTTCAGCAACGAGCGGTAGAACTATTGAGATCGACAATCTACTTAAGTTTGCCAAATCAGATTCACCAATTTGGAAAGCCAAAAAGTTAGATGTAGGCATCAAAACCAACCCTAAAAATAAAAACACGCTTCTGGCAGTAGTCATTGAGCCTACAGGGAACAAAGAAATTGGCACTATTAATGTCGAACAGATAAAACAGTTTGGTTTGAAACCTGGGCATACTCTAAAAGGAGCAACAATACGAATAGAACCTGGAGTTACTAAAACTCAGAGCGGGGCGATGTTTGCCAGAGTTACTAACTACTTAGACGAAATTCGACAGAATACGCCAGAACTCGTACAAGCTTCTCTGGYAGCAGCACTGTGGGATGTGTCTCATACCAAAAGTGCAAATACTAACTATGTCAAAAAAGCCAGTGTTGCCTTTAACCTGTTTCCCGAACGGATAGTCAAACAATTAGAAAAGCCACCCATTCGGGATTTAACTTTAGTAGGGAGTCATTATTCTACCGACTATGGCAATAAACGTTGGCAGGGAGAAAAAGTAAATTGTGAGGTTGTCAAAGATAAAGACCCTCAAAGCTACAACTATGGCAAAAAAATAGTTTTGGTAGAAGGTAAATTTCTAGCCAAGTTTAGTGATGAGTCGGTATCTTTAGCTGAGGGAGCTAAATTTACAGCTACCCTGCGCTCGCCACCAGGAGCTTCGATTATTGCTACTACTCCTAAAGGCAATACGATCGAGATCGGGCAAATTAAAAACTTTGCTTATGCGAATCGAGATTGGCAGGGAGAATCAGCCAAAATTAATTTGGACTATGCTTTTGTTAATAATAAAAAGAAGCCCGTAGCGATAATGGACGGCAAGATTTTGGGAGTTATCGATCGCGATAGTGTTAAAAAATTAGAAAAGCTATCTCTTATATCCAATAAAGTTACTCTGCCTGTMAACTTGGTTCGCTCTCCAGCTACCACGACTGATTTAAAAGTAGATTTAGAAACTCTCAACTATCCCTGGCAATCTGCCGAAGTTAATAATTCTTCAGCAGTCGCAACTGTTGCTCCGATCTTGCGCGACTTTCTCAAGCTGAAAGGTACGGAACATTTTGAAGGACAAAAATATACGGCTACTTGGAATAAAGACAAGCAGCTTCTGGTAATGAAGGATCTACAAGGTTCGACAAAATTGTCAGCACAATTCAATAAAGGAAAATGGCAGGAGCAAATCAATAATTTAAGCCAATCGGAAGTAGAGTTTTTTCAAGAAATGAATCCCAAGTTGCAAGAACAATTGGGTCAGTCTCAAACAAGTATCGAACGGCAAAGACAAGTTTTCAGACAAGAATATCAAAGGTTTAAAAATCAAGTCGTCGAAGCCAATCCTAAGTTTCTTCAAACTGGAGATGAAGAAATAGATACTGCTGTAGCTATGCTGGTAATTAAAGAAGCGATTGCCTTCGGCAATCCGACGTTCGCTACCGCGAACGGCGAATCGCGAAGCGCGATTGATTGCAATTCTAACCTCAAGCGAGTTGGACAGGTTTTGTCTCAAAGCGACCGCCTAAAAAAATGGAAACAGTCAATGCCAGAAACTCAGTACAAAGAAAAAGCTCAAGATTATATTTATCAAACTTATCAAGAAGCAAATCAAATTAGAGAAAACATTATTGATTCTCAAAAAGTGCACAAGTTTTCTTGGGAAAGATAACCTCAAATATTTTTAATCAGCTAGTATATCAGCTAGTATATTTGTAAAATTTTTAGAAAATAAAATATGCAGCCAAGAATTTTAGCCAAGTTGTCGAATGCGGGTGGAGTTGGCAAAACAACTTTGGCAGTAAACTTAGCTTATGAAGCTAGCTTGCGCGGACATAGCGTAGGTATTATAGATTTAGATCAAAATCACAGCATTGAAGAGTTTGTGGGAACAGAACCCCAACAAGATCCTACAAAAACTTCCCTCGCGCTTTTTGACTCTAACTTCAAAGGAGACTATCCTTTTATTTCTCCTATTTTGGGAACTGATAAAATTGGCTTAATTCAAGGTCATCCTGATATCGAGCATTTAAAAGAGGTACTTTCTAAAAAAAGACGAAGGGAATATATTTTACAAAAAATATTTTCTTCTTATCCTCTTAACTTCGATTTAATAATTATCGACCTTCCTGGAGGATACGACATTCTTACAGAAAATGTAGTTGTTGCTAGCACTGATATTTTGATCCCCGTCAATGTGGGCGTTAAAACCTTTAGCGTTCCAGACCTTGTAGAAAGAATCCTACAAAGCTTTGAAGAGCTAGAACTCAGTCCCCCACCTAAAATTTTGGGGCTACTTCCCAATCAATATGATAATAAGTCTTCTAGCGATCGCATGGTACTTAAAGCCCTCAAAGATGTAGCAAAAGAGCTAAAACTGAAGATATATCCAGCAATTCGGTATTGGCTAAATCTTAAGAGGGCTGCCATTGAAGGTAAATCTCTAAAACAGTTGAGGTCTACCGATTCTATGAATATAATTTTTTCTGAGATTATTGACGATATATTTTCTAAATAGACTATGGCTAAAACAAATGTGTCGGAACGGATGAAATCGCGCTTTACYAAGACCGCCGAGCTAAAAGGTCAACATGATTTGATTGAAGATCTTAGGCGACAAATTGAAGATTTAAAGCAAAACCAACCACTTGCTCCTTCGCAATCTTCAAGAAAATTTTTAGTCGATATTAAAAATATTCGCCCTAGCAATCAATCTCGTCAAACCTTTACTCAAAAAATGATTGCAGAGCGAATGGAATCGCTAAGAACTCAAGGTCAACTTTCTCCTCTTGTTTTGTTTCCCTTAGAAGGAGAAATAACAAACAACTATGCTATTGAAGATGGAGAATTGACTTGGAGAGCCGCGTCTGCTTTGGTCGAACAAGGAGAAGACGATTGGCAASAACTTACAGCATCTTTATCAAACGCTAAATCTGAATCTGAACTCCACTTTCGCTCTTTACTACATCATTTACATAAAGAGACTCTTAATACTCTCGATCGCATCGACTCGGTAATGATGGAAATTGAGGATAAATGCCAGATAGATTCTGACACTGCTTTTAAAGCACTCAATAATATCGCCTACAAAATAAAAAAGAATCCTCAGCTTGGCGAAATAATAGAGCAATCAACAAAATCAGAAGTTTTGAGAGAAAACGAGACAGTTTTACGGGAATTTTCGCAAGAACAAGTATCAATTCTTACTTTGTTGTCTTTAYTGCAAATAGATTTTAAATCGTTTATAAAAACAGATCTTGCGTTTTATCCAGTTCCAGAAGATCTCAAAGTTGCGGTACGTATGAAAGAAATGCCATGTAGTCATATTCTTCCTCTCAGCAAATTAAAACAAAAATATCTGCCCAATAAAGCAGAATGCGAAATCCGCTCTATCAGAGACAARGCAGTTGAAAAAGTGCTTGAAGAAAAGTTAAGTTTTATTCAAACAAAGTCTTTAGTGAAAAACATTCTGCTGGAGCATTCTGGCAAAAAAACAGAAAAGTCCTCTGTAAAACAACTTAAAAAGATTCAAAAGCAAATAGACGGTTTAAAACTTCAAGATTTTTCGCAGGATGAACTAATGGCTCTTAAAGATACTGTTAAAGTTTGTTTGACTGAAATCGAACAGATGCTTTCATGAGTTTTTACCTGAACGTCCAGGTAAAATGTTAAATGAAACTTAATGTGGGTAGAGCGGTAATTTAGAGCTTGCTGAGGTTGCTAATGGCTCGGCTTTTTCACTTTCACAATTTTGGCTTTGAAACATTATGTATCAAATTGAACTGTGGCAGCGTTCGTTTTGGCAAAAAAATACTCGGTTTTATACGGTCGAACTCTGTCAAAATCTTTTTGGCGATTGGATTGTCAAAAAAACCTGGGGTAGTGCTGTAAGTTTAGATTTCGGTCGTTCTAACTCGGTAGTTTGTTCCGACTATCAATGTGGATTGGAAGAGTACCAAAAACAGCAGATTCGTCGTCAAGTGCGTGGTTATGAATTTTTAAGCATTTGAGTCGCTTTTATTAAATATTTCGAGCGAGAATTTTAAAGCCATCATAGAAGTTTTCTGATGGCACGAGTTCAAAGTTGCCAAATAGTAAAGAAATGAAAACTTGAGCCGTAGATAGATCGGTAGCTCTAACAATCTGAATTAAGGTGTTAACTTGAGGATTACCTCTCAGACATTCTGCTACTTTGTCTATCCAAGCATTGATATTTTCATCGTAAGCCAGGGAACTAACCTCCGAACTTATTTTCTCTAAACTATATTTTTCTATGGCTTCGCCAGATGTTAAAGCTTGAATTGCGACCGACGATTCGCGTTGGTATTCTGCTCTGACTTTGGGTTGGAGATATTTTTTAAAGAAATTAGTGCTAATGCTTCGTTGTGTCAAAGAAGCTAAAAATAGACTAAAGCTACTATCTATTTTGGTGTCGGTTAGCTCTATTTCTGGTTGTAGAGAATCTTCTAAGGCTGCTTCTGCTCGTGCCAGAATACTTAGACTACCCTGGTAAAACAACTCACCCGATTGGCGTAGTTTGATTTCATCTGGCAACCGAGATGAATTAATTAAGTTAACTTGTTGAATGATACTGCCAAATGAGTAGTTCACAATACTTCAGTTCAAATTCTTGTTGCTTAATAATTGATTTTGCATTCGGGACAATCAGTTGGATTTAGCCAATAAATTAAACCAAAACAATCTATGCCATATTCTGTTTCCAAATAAGCCAAAAGTTTTTGAATATAATCTTCTAATTCAGGTTGTCTGAGTCCTTGGGTGTGCTGGGGTGACATTTGATGTGATAGTTTCTTACCCTGATAGATTTTAAGTGCGATTGCGTGAACGAACTGATTTTCTTTGCCATATATTTCTAATTCTGCTCGATAGGCTTCGGGTAGTATTGGCTCTAGTGTTTCGATACCTTTGGCTCTAGCAGAATTTTGACGACGCTTAGCATTTACCTGACTCCGATTTCTCAACCGATAGCGTTTGTAATAGCAAAGACGCTCTTTAGCAACATAACATTCTGGATGCTTGGTCTGTGCCTCTGCTTCGGTGACATAGTTCCTGGCGCAGTAAACGCATTTGGAATCGGCTTTTCTTCCCACAATTTAATCAATCAGCAAAAATATCTGTAAAATCTACTATCAATTTTGGTAAGACATCTTCCCCAGACAAACTACCAGGATTATCTAAAACTTCCTTTTCCTGTCCCTGACGATATATTTCTACCTGCTTCTCATCAGGGCAAATTAACCAACCCAACTTGACTCCGCAATTAATATACTCGTTCATTTTATTGCGTAGCTCATCCAAGTCATCGGTAGGGGACATTAACTCGATGATAAAATCGGGATCGATAGGAGCAAATTTACGCTGCTGCGCTTTGGGTATGGCTAGCCATCGATTTATCTCAATCCAGCTTACGTCAGGAGAACGTGTAGCCCCATTAGACAATTTAAAACCTGTAGAAGAATCAAATATTTTGCCCAATTTGTGTTGACGATTCCAAATCCCGATCTGGATTAAAAGATCTGAATTTTTTTCACCTGTTAGGCTACCTGTTGGCGACATAATAATTAGTTCCCCTGATGGAGTAGTCTCAAATCTCGCCTCTGGATTATCCGCACAAAGCTGTTCGAGTTGGGTATCGCTGATTCGGTCGGTAAAAGTAGCCAAATTTATTGCTGTCATGATTTTTTCAACTTATGCGTTAACCGACAATTAAAGTAATTTTAGCATCGGCTGACGTTCCCAGTTAATTTTTGCATAACAATTGCATAACAGTTGTGGCTTGTAGAAATACTAAGCATCTACAGTGCATATACAGAAACAATTACAGAAACAAAAGTTTTAATTTAACATCTTATTAGGACACTAATCGGAGGTTAAATAAAATGTACGTATATCTTCCGCATATAGAATAAAATAGTAAAGTAATGTATCGCTCTTTTAGTTATGTCAGCTTCATCAAAAGATAGTCGTATCGATTTAAGAGTCACGGCCGAACAGAAAGCATTGTTGGAAAAAGCAGCTTCTCAATTAGGAGTATCCTTGAGTGCCTATACCTTGCTACATTTATTACCCCAGGCACAAAAAGATCTAGAAGAGCGAGAAAAACTTATTTTGACAGATCGCGATCGCGACTTATTTCTGTCTGCTATGGCTAATCCGCCCAAATTACAAGGGAAGTTAAAGTCAGCCATAGCAGAATATCGAAATAAATATGAATGATTTTTGGAAATTCATACCTTTGGAGAAGAAACACAATCGTAAAAATTTTGATTGTGGCAATTGGGAGTTAAATGAATATCTGAAGCGATATGCTAGACAGAACGATAAGTCGGGGATAAATAAAACTTTTGTTGCTGTCAAGTCAGATACGCCCGTGATTATTGATGGTTATTACACAATCAGTTCTAGCACGATTGATTTTCAATCTTTACCAGAAGAGAAAAGGCGAAAGCTGCCTGCTTATCCCTTACCAGCAGCATTGATTGGTCGAGATTGGCTGTAGATATTTCTTGTCAGGGAGAGGGATTGGGAACGGAACTATTAGTCAATGCACTCTGGAGAATAGTCAGAGCCTCATCAGAGATTGGTATTTATGCAGTAAGAGTAGATGCCATTGATGAGAGGGCTAAACAATTCTATCTCAAGCATGAATTTATTCCTTTTCAGGATAGTCCCCTATCGTTATTTCTGCCGTTGAAAATTATTAAACAAGAGTTTGGCTTATGAAAATTGAGATTGTTCCAGTAGCAGAAACCAGATTAAATAATACAGGGAAAAAAAGCGCACCGCCACGCAACGCGAATGCGTTGCCAGTCTCGCAAAGCGAGACGATGGGGCGAATGCCCCGTCTGAGGTTTCCTCAGCGTATAGGACGGAGCAAGGAAGAACCAGCTATAGTTGTCCCTAAAACGAAAACCACTGACCTAGAAGACATTTTTGCCCGATTCCTAATGATGGAAGTAGGAGATGGTGCAGCGTCCTCTGATACCATTCGTAACTACCTGTCTCAAACCAAGCAGTATTTAAATTGGTGTGGAGATAATTTACTTTCGCCCACCGAGGCAGAGGCAGAAGATATTAGGGAATACCGTCAATATTTGGTTCAATCGGGATACGCTAACTCGACCATTGCTACCAAACTCAACATTATTAGAATCTTCTACAAAGCAGCACAAACTCATGGGCTGATTGGCAATAATCCCGCTCAAAAGATTAAAGCTCCCAAGGACAGAAAAGATCCTGCCGCTCAGATTACCTTTATGGAGGCAGAGGAATTGAAATATCTACTCGACCATCTACAGTCTCAATTAGAGCGGGCGAGGACGAATAAAGACAGACTGAGCTTGTTGCGCGATCGCCTTTTGATTGGCATTATGAGCTTAGAAGGATGCAGAACGGTTGAAATGCACCAACTAAAAGTATCAGATATCGTCAGGCAGGGTATTAAAACAGGATTACAAGTATCTGCTAAACGCAGTAGCAGAATCGTCCCTCTAACTGAAAATTTGACAACTCAGCTAGAAGATTATCTTCAGTTGAGACGCAAAGTTCTTAGAAGAAAAATCAAGCCTACAGATTATGTTTTTGTCTCGCTTAGTAACAACAATAAAGGAGGTCAATTATCCAGACGCAGTATTCGGGAGATATGCGATCGCGCTTTGATTGAATGCAATCTCAAACATACACCTGGTAGAACTCTTACCGCCCATAGTTTAAGACATACTGCCGGTACGCTGGCACTGAGAACTGGTTCGGACTTGAGACAGGTGCAAGATTTGCTGGGTCATGCCGATCCCAGAACTACTTCGATTTATGCTCATGTCGGCGATCGCTGGGAACATAATCCAGGAGCTAATATTGAAGACAAACTTAATCTTCAGGATAAAAAGTAATAGCAGTTATTTTTGTCAATAATTTAATTTACTCAATCCAAACTAACGTTACAAAGATTAATTTCCACAATAAGTACTGTAGCCGTAGGGACTGACAACTACTGGTACGTGATAGTGTTCTTCTGGATCTTCTACATCAAAAACATCGAGTACGTGAGTAGAAATTCTCTCTGCATAGACTGCTGTAGAGAAAAGAGAGAAAATCATACCTGCTGACAAGCTTTGAATCAAGTTACGCATTTTGTTACCTTACACATTCGATCTTCTGCTAATGAACTAGAAGTCTACACCATATGCCGAACTTAAATTTCTGCTCATTTCAATAAACTTGTCTGTAGTCCAAGAATCAGACCTTTGACTCGATTTAGCGTTGTCTAATCCAGGGCAGTAAGCTTGACCTAAGTTTTGGCTTAAGTTGACAAGTGTTTGATTAGTCCAATTTCTATTGTGGCGAGTTGCTTTGCTAATAATAGTCATATTTACCTCCGTTTTGTAGCGAAATATACGTTTCGTATATACTTAGATATTAGCGTGCATTACTCGTAATAGTAAAGATGGTAACATCCGAACTTCGATTGTCAGACGGATTGTTCATTGTTCACTAATTCGTCCACTTTCTGCAATTCTTTTAATCGCTCCTGCTAAAGGTACGGCTAAAATTAAACCTAGAATCCCGCCTAATTTAGCCCCTAACAACAAAGAAATAATAATCCAAATAGGGTTAAGCCCGACCAAACTACCAAAAATACGCGGTGCGAGAGTATTATCGATCGCCTGGTCGATAACAATTGCTACTACTAAAACTTCTATTCCTAACCCAACACTTCTAAGTCCCATCAATAAACTAACGCTAAGGATGCCTAAAATATCTCCTAAAGGAACTAGTACTAAAGCCCCAATTGCCAGACCAAATAGTAAACCAAAGGGTACTTTGAGCAATAAAAATGCTGTAGTAATACTGACACTCATTAAAAGAGCGATTGTAGCTTGACCGATAAAATAATTTTCAAAGCTTTGTTTGAGAGATGACTCAACCCGATCGCCCCAATCATCGGGCAACCATTGCCAAATTCCCGCCCAAAAGCGATTGCCATGAATTAAGAAATAGAAAGTCAATACTACTGTTATTAAAAGTTCTAAACTGCTGTCAAATACTCCAATTAAAAAATTGATGACGTAGCTGGGTAAAGCCCTTACTTCGGTAGCAAAACGTTCTTCTAGTTGAACGATCGAAGCGGTAACATCGAAGGGCAGATTTTTGTCAGTTGCCCAAATTTTCCAAGCCTGTAACTGTGCCTGTCCAGAATCGATCCAGCTTGGTAGGCGACGGGGAAATTCGTATAGCTGTTGTAGTAGTGCGGGAAGTAAAGTAAAAGTTATAGTACCTAAAATTATTAGTGCCAACAAAAATACCAGGGCGATCGCATAACCGCGTTTAAATTTCCAAGACACGAGTAATTTCACGGGATAATTCAACAAAAAGGCAAGTAGTGCTGCTGTTATTATCAAAACCAGCGTCGGTTGCAAATAGCGAAATATGGGAAATAAAAAATAACCGTTGACCACAATGAACGTGATTAACGATCCCCAATACAGCCAGCGTGGAAACTTGCTTTCAAACATCATTACTATAAATAATATTAATTTTCGATTATTCCATTATTTCGGGAAATATGTTTGTTTTTTAGACGATCGCGCATCATTTCAGCTTCTTCTAAATCTCGCTGTGCTTGAAGCTGTCGTAGAGCTTCTTGAGTTGTCCCGACAATCAGCCCTCCAGTGCCACAGATTAACATATAAGTCTGTTCTAGATTTTGATAGTTTTTGCTGGTATAGGGAGACTCGACAATCTTTGCCAGTACTAAGCCAATGCCGACACCAAGTGCTGCGGTTACTGCTCCAGCAAACCAAATTTTACGTTGGTTCATTGTTTTCGTTTTGTGTGAATTTGCTGCGTTAAGAGGTTAATAGTTCGTAGCTTTTAGCTTTAGCTTCGTTTAAACTGGATTTTCACCTTGAAAGCGAGTTGAAGCAGGAGTATCAGCGCGATCGCTCTCTACATTTTCGACACCTTTTACACGACCGTTATATTTAGGATCGTCATCATTGCCTTTCGGTGGTTTGTTGTTGAGGAATTTGGCTTCCAAGCCTTTAATAACCACATAGAGAACGGGTACGATTTAAAAGCTTAATATTGTAGATACCAGCAGTCCGCCTACCAGAGCCGTTCCAATTGAGCGACGGGAAGCAGAACCAGCACCAGAAGCAATTACCAAGGGGAAGAAACCAACTAAAGAAGATACCGCAGTCATCAAGATGGGACGAAAACGTTCTTTGGCAGCCTCTTGCGCCGATTTAACAATGGAAACTCCTGTCTCCCGCGTTTGGTTGGCAAGTTCCACGATCAAGATGGCGTTTTTACTGGCAAGACCAATCAACATTACTAGTGCTACCTGAACGTAAACGTTGTTATCTAATCCTCCCAATGCCACAAAAGATAAAGCTCCCAAGATTGCCAAAGGAACGGTTAAGAGAATGATTAGGGGATCGATATAGCTTTCGTACTGCGCCGAAAGAGTTAGAAAGACCATGATGATACCAAAAAGGAACACCAAAGCCCCTAAACTACCAGCAGCCAGTTCTTCTTTAGCCAAACCGATCCAATCTCCAGTCACCCCAGGTAAAGACGCTTCTGCTACTGCTTCATCAATCACTGCGATCGCCCGACCACTGGAAGAATCTTCGGATGCTGACCCTTGAATTTTAATCGAGCGATTGCCGTTGTAGTGATAAATAATCTGCGGTCCGACAATACGAGAAACTGTGGCTATTTCACCCAGAGGAATCATCTGTCCGACCCGCGACTGTACGTATAGGCTCTCTAGGTCATCGGGGGAGTTGCGATATTCGCTTTCAGCCTGCAAGTATACTCGATAGCTGCGTCCTTCTAGAGTAAAATCATTAATATATTGCGAACCGATAAAAGCACCAATGGTTTGGAGTGCCGACTGAAAATCAACATTTAAAGCTTCTAACTGGTCGCGATTGATGTCCACTTTTAGTTGAGGTGTACTGGCTGTAAACTGAGTAAAAGCCGAGCCAACCGCAGGTGATTGATTTGCTTGAGCGATAATTTCTTGGGCATTTGCTAGAAAATCATCGATACCTAAACTACCTCCACTTTGATTTTGTAACTGCATTTCGATACCTCCAGTCGAGCTAAACCCAGGAATTGGCGGTAGATTAAATGCAGCAATAGTAGCGTCTTGGTTTACGTAAAATTTTTGGTTTAGCTGTTCGATTACGCTCTCTACGGTTTGGTCCCGCTCATCCCAGGACTTGAGTTTGGCAAAGAACACCCCTTTATTAGGACCAGCACCTTCTAAACCAACACCACTGGCAACAAAATAATCTTCTATTTCGGGAGTATTTTCAAAAGTCTCGGAGACAAATTCGGTTACTCGACTCGTATAGCTTAAGGATACTCCATCAGGAGCCTGTACGATCCCCAACATAACCCCCTGATCCTCTGGAGGGACAAAGCCACCAGGTACGGCTTTTAATACCATATAGGTGGCAAACAGACCCAAAACAAACAAGCCAATTACAATGTAGCGAATGCGGATGAGAAATTTAACGAAAGCCGTGTATCGGTCTATAATCCAACTCAAGAACCGATTGAATGGCGTAAATATTTTATCTAAAAATCCTTTTTTACCATTTTCTGACTGTCTTTGTTTTGGAGAACGCAGCAAAATCGCCGACATAGCGGGAGTAAAAGTTAGGGCGTTAAAGGTTGACACCGCCACAGAAAAAGCAATAATTAAAGCAAATTGTTGATAGAGTATTCCAGTTGTTCCTGGAAAAAATGCCACGGGAATAAATACTGCCATTAGCACTACAGATGTAGAGAGAACTGCTCCCGCAATCTCATCCATCGTTGCCAAAGATGCCTTTCTCGGTGTCATTCCCTCCTCAATCTTGGCGGTAATTGCTTCGACAATAACGATCGCATCGTCTACAACCAATCCTGTTGCCAGAATTAAGCCAAACAGGGTCAAACTGTTAAGAGAAAATCCAAAGACAAAGGCAAATCCTAAAGCCCCGATTAACGATACGGGAATTGCCACGGCGGGAATAACGGTGGTGCGCCAATCTTGTAGAAAGACAAAGATGATGATGATGACTAGAGCGATCGCCTGAAGCAAGGTAGTAAAAACCTCTTGGATCGATACCTGGACAAACTCAGTGGTGTCATAAACCAACGATGTAACCATACCTGGGGGAAAATTGTTACTCAATTCCTCCATAGCATCTTTAACGTTGTTACCGACATCCAAGGCATTACTTCCAGGAAGCTGCGATATGGCAATCCCAACTCCCTGCTGTCCATTAACGCTAGCATTTTGTCCGTAGTTTTCCGCTCCCAGTTCTGCATAGCCCACATCCCGCAAACGCACTACAGCCCCACTGTCTAAAGTTTTTACCACCAAATTTTCAAACTCATCTGCATCTTGAAGGCGACCTTGAATTTGAACTGGTAGTTCGTATTCTTGTTGTCCTGTAATAGGTTCTTGTCCGATAGAACCCGCACCCACTACCACATTTTGCGATCGCACAGCCTGAGCCACATCCAGGGCGGTTAATCCTCTAGCTGCTAAATCTTGGGGATTGAGCCAAATCCGCATCGCATTTTGTTTTGCCCCAAATATGGTAACGTCTCCTACCCCATTTATTCGTTTTAAAACATCAGTAATGTTGGCATCGACATAATTACTAATAAAAATGCTGTCGTATGCTCCTGCTTCACTATAAACGCCGAAGATCAGCAAAATGCTAGTAGATGCTGCTTGAGTAGTAACTCCTAGTTGTTGAACGGGAGTGGGCAATTGCGGTAAAGCTTGAGCAACACGATTTTGGACGTTTACTTGAGCAATATCTTTATCAGTGCCAGTGGGGAAATAAACGGAAATGCTGCTAGTACCAGCATAGCTTTGAGAGGTTGAGTAATCCATTCCTGGGACACCGTTAATTTGCTCTTCCAAAATCGTGGTAACGGTATCTTCAACGGTTTCTATATCCGCCCCTGTATAGGAACTTGACACTTCAATTTGCACGGGAGAAACATCGGGCAGGTAGTTAATTGGCAGTAGGGGAATACAAACTCCTCCCACCAGGACAATAACAATAGTACAAACTGTAGTGAGGACGGGGCGTTTGATAAAGTTTGTGGCGATCGAGAATAAAGCCATAGTCAGTTCATATATTTGGAGTTTTTTTGTTTTGAAAGCTATTAGCTATTAGCATGAACGCTATTAGCTATTCTTAATCAAAAAGTAAAATGATATTACTTATTACCTGTTACTCAGAAGCGGTACTAGAACTTGTTTGGGATTCAGGTTGAATGGGCGCACCATCTCGGAGTTTTTGAATATTTGAGACGGCGATGCGATCGCCACTTTCTAGCCCCAAAACGACCTGATAACTATTATCTTGAAGATCTCCCAACTCTACGGGGGTCAGGCTAACTACCTCTTGACCGTTTTCGTTTGTTTCGCTAACCTGATAGACAAATTCCTTTCCTCCCGTGCGAGAAATTGCCCCAGTGGGAACTAAAATTCCTGGCTCGGTGACCCAAATCAGACGCGCCTGTACGTATTGTCCATCGCGCAATTTTTCCGTTACATTATTAAAACGCGCTCTTGCCAAAATTGTTTGGTTCTCTTGGTCAACCGTAGGCGAGATAAAGGTTATTTCACCTGTAGATAATTTGTCTTTGCTAGTAGGATCGAGCAAATCTACTTCCAGACCTGGTTCGAGTTGGTTTGCCCGACTCGAAGGGACTCGAACATTTAAAAACAAATTATCTAATTGGGCTATTTTTGCCACTACCGACTGACCAGCACTGACATAAGCTCCCTCTTTCACGGGTAGATCGTCCATAATTCCAGATATTGGAGCTTTAACTGTCTTATAACCCACACTCACCGAAGCTGACTCTGCCTGTGCTTGTGCCTGGCGAATATTCGTTTGTGCCTGATTGACTTTAACTTCGGCTTCGGAAACCTCTTGTTCTGCACTAATTAAATTGTTTTTTGCTGCTTCGGCTTTCTGTAATGTTTCGTCTAAGCGAATTTGTGCTATTCCTCCTTCTTCGGCTAGCTTCTGGACTCGCGGTACATATTTACTAACCAAGTCGTATTCAGCTTGGGCGCTATCCCGTTTGGCTTTAGCGATATCTAGTTGTTTGAGAGCGTTTTGATAATCGTCTTCCGTTATATTTACCCGTTCTAAAGCTGCTTGATAGTTTGGCGCGCTTTCATCAGGTTCTAATTCCATAATCGTTTGTCCCGCTTCAACTCGCTCTCCAGCTTCTACTAGAATGCTGGCAATGCGACCTTGGATTTGGGGACTTACCTCAACGATTTTCACCGCTTCTAAGTTACCGACAAATAATGAGCGATCGCTAATGGTATCGGACTGTAATTCTACTACTCGAACGGGTATCGCCCTTGGTTCAGCATTTGCCTCGGCATCGGCTTTGACATCGGAACTAGAATTGCAGGCAGTACTTAAAAATGAAATGGAAAGAGTTGCCCCTATTAGCATAGGAGACAACCGCCTTTTGATAGTCGATTTGACTTTCATAAAAAATTAGGATAGTTCAAACATTAATACTTTTTCTGAATATTTTTTAACCGCTTATGTTCTATGATTAGCGTAAATAGAGCGATTAAATCGTAGTGTTAATAAATATTTTTTTAGGCGCGAATTAAGCAGGGGTAGTTTTTAAGGCAAAGCGAGCGTATTGCATCCATGCATTTAAAATATGCTTGGCGATGCCAGATTAGCGGTAATAAGTGCGATCTGTAGCTAAGAGCGCGTAATCACAAGTTTAATTAACGATAATAAGTAACCCCACGATATTTTAGTTTTACTTTCTGTTGAGATTTTAGAGCTTTATTTCTCTCAATTTGTAAAGTTAAATCCCAACAGCGATTGAGTTCTTTACTGTCCAAACACCAACAAGCTTCTAAAAATTCTCGTTTATGGTCGTACCAAAAGGCGATCGGATCGAAAACCGCATTCGCTCTAGGTTTATTTATTAACTGTTTAATATATTTTATCCAAGGAAACTTAGGATTAACACTTACTTCAAAAGAATTTCCGCGATAAATAATCCCTGACTTTGTTGTATATACTGATGCTAAATAATTTTGTTTATTTTCTTCGTACTGTCTTCCGCGATAAGTTAGTTTCATTTTCTTCACCTCTATTGTTGTGTCGATTTGAGGTGCGTTCCTTCAGGATATTGAAATAGTTCCCTACTTCCGTCTTTTCTTTAACTCGTAGAAAAGATGAACGATGTTAGAGTTTTATTCTCTATTCTCCGCCCTTGTAATCTCTGAGTTATAAGGCTTGATAGCATTTCTACTTTCTACTGCTTTTTCCAGAAAGACAACAATGCTCGAATAAGAGTTAAAACAATTGACTACGGTTGTTTTGTCCCCTTCGACAAAACAGTTAAAAGCACTATGGAAATTGCTTTTAAGCTGATGGTAGGTATTGTCAGAGAACTGACGTGAGTACATAGTGGTGTCTTCGTCTAACACTTTGTATCGCCATTTCCAAAAATTTCTGGAAATCTCATTTACTAAATTCATAAGCTAGATTCCTGTTAATATTCCATAGATTCAGAGTAAAAGAAAACTTATGAGGAACTTATGAGGAGTATAAAGATATCTTTGAACTTAACTATTAGTTAATTTTTTGGAGCAAGTGCGAGAAAAGGTTATTGGCGATTGCCGTACCTAATAAAATTAAGCCACAGCCAAAGATAATTGATGAAGTGACAGGCTCATGTAAAATTGTACTACCCCAAATTACACCGAACACGGGGATGAGATATGCCACTGTTAATGCTTTTGTCGAACCTACCTTTTTAATCAGCCGATAATAAAGAGCATATGCCAGTGCTGTCGAAAATAGAGCAAGTGCTAATACCGCGAGCATAACAGTCGGTGTAGGAATTGTCTTTGGTACTGTAAATGGTAAGACTGGTAGTAGAAATATAGCTGCACTCAGTAAGCTTACAGTTGTAATTACCAGAGGAGGAACCCCAGATAGTTGACGTTGGCTGTAGGGCGCAGCAGTTGCATAGGAAAATGCAGCCAGTAAACCAGCAGCGATCGCTAATAAAGTAAATGGCGTTGTCTCAAACGTTCTCATTCCCACCAGTATCGTGACTCCAGCAAATCCTAAGATCGAACCACCCATTCGATTGAGGGTTAATTTTTCTCTCAACCAAACAGCAGCTACCACCGTACCAAATAGAGGCGATGTTGCATCTAAAATAGTTGTAAACCCAACAGGTAAAAATATAGATGCAAAAGCGAATAGTAATAGTGGTAACGCTGAATTAATACAGCCAACGACAAATAAGGGAATTAGTTTCTGACGAGCCTTCCCCCAAAGTTTCGAGCGAATGAGAAATGGCAGTAAGGCTAACCCTGCCAATAATACTCTCATTTCAGCTAACCAAACTGGACCTAATACGGGCGCAGCAATTCGCATCAATAAGAACGAACCACTCCACAATGCAGCTATTAAAAGGAGTTCGATAATATCAGAAATTCTCATTTATCGATCTAGTTAATAATTAATTTTGAAAATTATTAGTAGTTAAGTTATCATTACCCGAAGCATCTAAAAGGGTGTCATTGTCATATCCACCAATAATACTGTTGTTGCCTTTACCACCATCAAGAAAATCTTCGTCGCTTGCACTATCAAGAAAATCATTACCAGCACCACCGTGAAGCTCTTCGCTGTCATCATTTCCATGAAAACTGTCATCGTCCATACTGTTGATAAAGATATCATCCCCGTCACCGCCATTTAGGGTATCCTTACCGTCTCCTGCTAATGCTAGAGCATCATTATCTTCATCTCCATCGATATTGATAAGTAAAGTATCGTTGTCTGCACTACTGTTATAGATATCGACAAAATAAGTTTTAATAGCAATTTCAAGAGTAAAACCGCTACTATCCATTTCTAATTCTTTATTATCTGCTGTATTTTCCATAATCTGTCTATCTTATTCGTTTATGATTTTTGACTATTTTTTCAATAGTTTTGATAATATCCCACATTCCGCAGGTAGCTTAGCAGAGTAGATAATATTTTCGACAAGGAGAGCCAAAAAACTGAAGAATACGACTTCGTTCTGAAGTCAAATTGCTAATCTGCTTGAGTTGAGCAAAGTGAACTAGATGAATGGACATAAAACATTGAAATATCCAGCGCAGTGTAGGTGTAGTAGTGGGTTTACCTAATTGATTGGCAACAGTAGCTTGGGCTTGAGCTAGAGAATTGCGTAAAGCTCTTTGTCCGATGCTGTAGACTAAAAGACACAAGCCCATAACCATAGCCAATGCAGCTACTCGCTTTTGAGACTTAAGAAAAACACTACTGGTAAAAAACAATGGATCTTTGAGAAAGCGAAAACCACGTTCGGGCGATTGTTGTGCTTTATATTCAACCAATAACTCGGAATTACTAATAAGTTTGGCATCCAAAACATTGGTAGCCAAAATAAATCTTCCTGCACGTTGCTTTTCTGTAGCGATCGCTAGTTGATTAGAACTGAGACGAGCTTTAATCTGGTAATAGCTGTTGGTTGGCTTTTGATATTTACTGGGTCTACCAGAGTGTTTATATTCAGAACGTTCGACTATCTCTAAATCAGCCAGTTGATGCCATCTTAATTGGCGTTCAAAATCTCTTGCTGCTTGGAGTGCATCTGGAAGACCGAGCAAATCTTTGTCGGCATAATTGGTTGAGTTTAGTTTGAGCCGAATCAAGGCTTTTGGCTACCTGCTGTTCCAATTGCTTGAGAGCAGCTTCTTGTCTGGCTTGACTTTCGACGACTAGCCAACGCTGTGGAATACCAGCATAATTGCTACAGCATTCAGCAACGGCATATCCCTCTACTGCGCTACTGACTAAAGCTTCGTCATTAATACTTAACAGTTGTCGAGCATCACTCAGGGWGGCTGGCACTCTCGACAACCATCTCAAAGATTTCATTTGTTGTAAATTTTGTTTGCTGTACAGAGCCGCATCAGCGACAAACAGCGCGTCTACATTCCATGAGGCGCGAAATTCTCGGAGAATTTGAGCAAAAATAGCACGGTCTGATTCATTCCCATCTGCTACTCGCAAATACAGTGGCGCATCACCATCTCCGCTACAGATTAAATCGACCATAAATTGTTTTAAGTCTGGTCTATGATCTCTCGAATAGCCGTATTGGATTTTGATTGCTGTAGATTCAGTCTCTTCATCAGATTCAGCATATTCGCCATCAACATGAAACGAACTCGAATCGAGATGCAAACTTTTTCTGTCTACATTCATGTTTTTTGCCGCAGCTAGAGCCACCGTTACGAAAACTTGGGTTAAACCTGCTTCAAACAGTTTGTCTAGTACTCTGCCCAAGCAATCATCGTTTAAATGTTCTGGATAGATTCCTGTTCCCAGTAAATGTTCTGTAGCTTTACCTGCAAAGAATTTATCGAACAAGTAGAGGGGCGCACTGACCATTCCCAGACCATTGATAATCATCGCCTTAACTGCTTGACCTGGAGTCACTATTTGTTGATGATGTACTCCTATAATTTGGTTGATTTGTTCGACTAAACCAATTTGGTCAACTATTCCTGCGATAATGCCGTAGTGATTGAGATCTTGTACTTGGATTTCTGAAGTAGATGATGTCATGGTTTAAAAATACCATCTACTCCTCATTTACCTGCGGAATGTCGGTAATATGTTTTCACTTTGTCCCCAAAGAGATATCCCTCTTCGGGACAAAGTGCGAAGTTCCGTGATGCGGTTGCCCTAAAGGACTTTCTGCGGGGCGCAAAGCGAGTCTCCAAGTCTCCAAGTCCAATAACAGGTGCAATGCCCAAATATCCAAATATTTAGTAAATAAGCTAACTAAGCATTATCTGTAATTCTGCCGTAGAAGTTGCCTTTGATTTTGATTTCTTGTGGTTCTCCTGCACCCAAATCTGTCGCAGAAAACTGTTCGCTTTCAAATACTCCAGCAATTTCTCCCGTATCGCTATCAATTTTGGTGATGTTCAAAGACATTTTACCTTTGCTAGAAACAAACTCTTTAACGTTGGAGAATTTTGGATCGTCGGCGCGTCCTGGTAAGGCTACAGCGTGGTCGTAACCTCTAGCAAAACTACGTCCTTTAGGATCGAGAAATACTGCTCCGCGATAGGAAGGAACGTGGAATTCACCTTCAAAGTCAGTTGAAGTATTAATGCTATCGGCACTAGCTACAGTAGTTCCTTGGAACTGCTTGACTGTAAACAGCAAAGCAACCTCTTCGCCACCAGGCAAAAGAATTGTAACTGGTTGAAAATCGATTCCATCAATCTCGGTAAAGGTTAGAGTCCCATCATCGTTGGTGTCAATAGTTCCCTGAATCTGGTCGAGACTGGAGGTATATCTAGTTAACAGCTTCCCTTCAATAAACTCGGCTTTTTGACGCTTACTGACAGGTTCTTCTTTAACAAAGAATTGTCTGGGTTCAATACACATATCTTGAACTGCATATTGTTTGCCAGCTTCAATAGGAATCGTACCACGGCTGCTATCGGGCAATGTTAAACAAGAGTTAGCCAGTCCTGTATTTACAATGTCGTCGTAGCTTAAGTCTCTTTTATCTAAGTCACCAGAATTACTACAGGCAGTTAGGACTGTCAAACTTAAAGCAAGGAAGTAGGCAATAATTGCATGGTTTTTCATAATTAACTTCATTTTGTCAATTTTTTAATTTGTCATCAAACGCAAAGAATGCCGCGCATAGGCTATTTTTATTTCCTATAGCATCCTTTGATTGAATAAGAGTAGGAAGGAGTCTTCTGAGAGTGACAGACACCCTTTGACCTCGTATATAAAAGTTTACAAAAAAGCTTATGAGGAATTTATGAGTTAGAAACTCAACAATATTTTCACTTTTTATTTCTGGCGATCGCGTCAAATTTTTTTTACATTGTTAAAGAGACAAAAGCTGAGATAATGAAATTCGCTAAAGAAAAAATGCGATCTGAGCTATGCGATCGCGCAAAGATTTGAAGCAAAAATGATTCCAAGGTTCTACCAACAAAAAGTTTTAACCTCAATATTGAGCGCTAGATATGCAACTTATAGAATCGCGCTGTTGAGTCTTGTTGCTAGTTTAGGAGTAGTATCCACAGTATTAAAACCTAAGCCCAGCTTAGGAGCAGAACGTATTAGTTTTTCTCTCCCAGTCTTTGGTGAGTTTCACCTTTCTGTAGATTCATTAGAAGTTTTTGCCAATGAGGGAAAGATTACTAATGAATTTGATTTTTATGCCAAACGGTTAGATCCAGAAACTCTAGCCCAACTGCGTGAATTATTACAGCAGCAGTTTGAAATTAGTCCTATTACCATCTATAGGCTAACTAATACTCCTTTGGGCGAACGGTTTCTCAGACAGATGGGAAAAGTAGTTTATACTCATCCCGAACGTAACGGTATTTATGCCATTCGCGCTGCCATAATTTTGGCTGCATCTGACTCGGAAGGTTTGACAGCAATTAATTTGATGCGCCAATTTCCTACCGAAGAGATTCAGCTTAATACCAAGCTAATTTTATCCTTAGTTAAGGAAACAAATAATTTTTTAGCCTATACTGATTCTACTGTTAAAGCCATAGCTCAAATAGCCGATCGAGAAATTGCTCAACCATCTCAGGTCGATTTCGATCGCTTACCAGATGTGCGCCAGAAAATAGTTTTTTAAATCTGGTTTTAAAAATTATTTTTTAAAGCGAATTTGAATACCTTACTTACGACTGTTGTAAAAAACTGCCTGTGATTTTGTTATCGCTCGTGAATAGAATTTACCTATTTCTATAGTTATGAATACAGAAGCAATAGGCGCAATCGCTATCTTCGTGCTGCTGTTTGGTTCGATTTTCCGCAGGTTAGAAAAAAGCGTTATTACTCCGCCGATGGCTTATGTTGTCTATGGTTTACTGATTAGTTCTGCTGCTTTAGGGTTAATACAGTCGGTCGAGATCGACAATGAAGTGATTAGAGTTTTAGCCGAAATTACCCTAGCATTAGTTTTATTTACCGATGCGTCACGGATTCAATTAAAACTATTGCGGAGAGAGTATAATCTACCCCTGCGCTTACTCGGTTTGGGTTTACCAATTACAATCGCTTTGGGTACAATATTTGCCCTATTATTATTTCCCTCTTTAAATATTTGGGAGGCTGCGGTACTAGCTACCATTTTGACCCCTACAGATGCAGCACTGGAGCGAATTGGTATGGAGATCGCCTGGACGATAAGCAAGAGACTAAAGATCGAATGCAGAACACAAATCAGTTCCCGAAATGGCGGTTCGTATACCCTGGCGACAGTAATCGTTTGAATTTAGAAAAAATTAATAAATTGATAACATAGTCAAATATTTTTACTGTTCCAAGTTTAGTTAAGATGACGTTAAGAAAAATCTAATGTCTTATTAACAAAAAAAGGAGATAAAAATGAAAAAATCAGATTTTTTATATCCTCGACATTCTTATCACGGAGAAGTTCAACCAGAAAATCTGGTTTTCAACGCTAATCTACAAGAATTTTCTACACGGGTTAACTATATCTGCGGGCTAGCAACGAACGGGAAACTATCTTCCCAAAACGCTTATCAACAGATTAAGGCAAATTGGAAACAGTTAAAACAATCGAAAAAGCAGCTTTGTATTCGATCTGCTTCTGACAACGTTGAATAAATTGGTAAATGCTTAAGATAGGAACGAGGGTTAGAGTGCATTATCCTGACTATGTGGCTGGTCTTAGAGGAAAGCTTATCGCTCAAGAAAATTTAGGTCGCTGGATAGTGAGGTTAGAGAAAAACTTGGCTAATCCCAGCCAAACGCTGCTGCTGTCTTTAGAAGCCTCTGATTTTGAAGTGCTAGATTCTCATAGCCCTTAATCTCACTTTTCCCTAAGATGCTATTTAGCAAAAAGCTTTAACATCCTCACCAAAATATTTCATCACAATGGAAAAATGGCAAAAATTATACCAAGCTACCCTCCGCAAACTGGCTCGCTTTTAGCTAAGAATCTATCCCAGAATTGCTTCGTTAATTGCCACCATTGGATTCTTCGGACTAGTTAGCTGCCTGCTGATTATTTACGTCTTGTCCGAACTTTCAGAAGAGGTTTTAGAGCGAGAAGCTTTTGCTTTTGACAAAACGATTCTGCTAGAAATCCATTCCTTTGCTAACCCAACTCTCGATCGCATTATGTTAGGGATTACGCATTTAGGAGATCCAGTTACTGTAGGGACTATTGCGGGAGTTACCCTGACAATACTATGGTGGCGACGTTATCGCACGGAAGCGAAAATTTTTATCGTCAATTGTATCGGAGGGGTCATTCTCAGTGATGGACTAAAGCTGGCTTTTAACAAATCCCGTCCTCAGCTTTGGGATTCGCTAATTTCTGAAGAAACCTATAGTTACCCTAGCGGTCATGCTTTAGGTTCGATGGTACTGTATGGGTTCATCGCTAATTTATTAGCCGCTCGCTATCCTCAGTTTGTCAAGGTTATTTATATCTTGGCAACTATCATCATTGGGGCGATCGGTTTGAGTCGGCTGTATCTGGGTGTTCACTGGCCGACGGATGTAATTGCTGGTTATGGAGTTGGGTTTTTATGGATTACTTTGTGTATTACGATGCTGAATTTACAAAAACTAGGAACTAAAAGTCGTAAACAGTAGTTCATCAGCGTCGGCAAAATTTAACAAGTAGGTGCGAGTAGCGAGCGCGCTTATCTTGCAAAGTTCTTGACGTTCTCTAGATAGGTTTAAACCGTTCGATTATCGGGAGAACCAAAATCTTTGAAACGCCGTAAATTTCTCATCTCATCTTTAGGAGGGCTAGGATTAGTCTTAGGAGGTCATCAATATTTAGTCGCTCGGCACCCCTTAACTTTTAAAAGCTGTTCCAAGATCGCCTCGGCAACATCTACATCTTTGTGGCGTTTTGCAGCAATCGCCGATTTCGGTACGGGAGATGCAAACCAGTATCTAGTTGCTAAAACAATGAGTTGTTATGGCGAGCGCAATCCCTTTCCTTTAGTTCTGATGGCAGGAGATAATATTTACGAGCATGGAGAAATAGAAAAAATCGATACAACTTTTGAAATTCCCTATCGAGAACTTCTTCAGCAGGACGTAAAATTTTACGCAGCCCTCGGCAATCATGATATCCGCACCAACAACGGAGAGGATCAAATTCGCTACGCGGGTTTTAATATGAACGGTCGCTACTATACCTTCACCCGCCAACCAGTTCAATTTTTCGCTCTCGATACGAACTCAGAAGCACCTTGGCAAGAGCAATTAGATTGGCTCGAACGAGAATTAGCCAACGCCCAACAGCCTTGGAAAGTGGTTTTCGGACATCATCAAATCTATGCTTCGGGTAAGCGAGGAGTAGCTCGAGAACTAGCTGAAAAATTAATTCCTCTCCTATCTCGCTATGGTGTTCAACTTTATATTAATGGACACGAACATCACTATGAAAGAACCAAACCAATAGAAGGTACGACTTATTTAACCTGCGGTATCGGTGCTAAACTGCGTGAGGTAGGAAAGTCAGATTGGACGGCTTATAGTGTTTCTAGATTGGGTTTTGCCGTCGTGGAAGTATATCGCGACCGCTTAGAAATTTTAGGAATAGGTACTGACGGAAAAGTATTCGATCGCGGTAAAATTGCCCTCAACTCAATTTGAGAGAAATTAGATTAAATGTTATGCGAATTTTATTAGTAGAAGACGACGATCGCATTGCTAAACCCCTAGCAGAAGGTTTAAAAAACGAATATCACGTCGTTGAAATCGCTGGAGATGGCGTTGAGGGATGGGAGTACGCCCAGGCGAGCGCTTACGATCTAATTTTGTTAGATCTAATGTTGCCCAAACTAGATGGCATTAGCCTTTGCAAAAAGCTACGGGAAGCTAAATCTCCAGCACTAATTTTAATGCTAACGGCTAAAGATACTACTGACGATAAAGTAATTGGCTTGGATGCTGGTGCAGATGACTACCTGGTAAAACCATTCAAACTTAAGGAATTAGCAGCTAGAATCAGAGCCTTAGCTCGCAGAAGCCCAGAAACTCAACCCCCGATTTTGAGCTATGGCAACCTCAAGCTCGCTCCGAGTACGGCAGAAGTCACCTATGGAGACAATTTATTGTCTTTAACCCCCAAAGAGTACCTAATCTTAGAATACTTTTTACGCCATCCCCGACAAATTATCACGCGAGCGGTAATTCTCGATCGCCTTTGGGAATTCGATAACTCATCGATGGAAGGTACAATCAAGACCCATATTACTAACCTACGTCGCAAACTAAAAGCTGCTGGAGGTTCGGGTTCTGAGATCGAAACGGTTTATGGCATTGGCTATCGTTTGAGTTCCAATAAATGCTAAATGAGTTGACTGACTTCAAAAAAATTAGAACTCGCATTTTTCTATCTAATTTATTAGCTTTTGCTATTGTTATCACTGGATTTGCAGGGGCTGTTAGATTTGTCTTCGTGCGAAACTTGAGACAACAACTAACAGAGCGACTGACTGCTTTGGGACAAGGCGCAGCAGCAGGTGCAGAACTTGAGGAGGGAGAGCTAGATTTAGAAGCAGAGTTTCAAGAACGAGAACTATTAGAACGCCGTCAAGCTTTACAGGTATTTGACCTTCGTGGTCATTTGCTCGAACAGCAAGGTGAAGATACGACAACTTTACCTTTCGACTCCGAGCTAACAGTGCAGATTCAGTCCCAAGCACCACCAGTTCAGGCGGTGACTTTACCCATTTTTGATAGTGATAATAGACAATTGATTGGCTATCTTCGTGTCAGTCAATCTCTCAAACAGTTCGAGCGAACCATTCGTCAATTAGATTACGGCTTTGGCTTTGGTGCGCTTGTGGCACTGCTTTTAGGTTGCACTGGGTCAACTTGGCTTAACCGACAGGTAATGCAGCCAATTGAGGAAAGTATCAAGCGTTTAAAACAGTTTACTGCCGATGCCTCTCACGAACTACGAAGTCCGCTAATGGTAATTAGTACTAATACCGAAGTTGCCTTAACTTATCCCCAAGGGATGCGAACCAGCGATGAAGAAAAATTTCAGGCGATCGCTTCTGCTACTAACCAAATGTCTCAGCTAACAGAAGATTTATTGCTGCTAGCCCGAACCGATAACATTGCCGATTTTGAGCGTAAGAGGCTCGATCTCTCGGTGTTACTAGCAGATTTAGTTCACCTGTATCGAGTTCAAGCACGAGCAAAGCAAATTGAACTTAAGACCGAAATTGCAAGTAATCTAGAGCTAATTGGGGATGAAGCCAAACTAACGCGAGTTTTTACTAATTTAATTCAAAACGCGCTTCAGTATACCTTAGAAGGTGGAAACATAGAAATTTTTGCCAATCGCCACGGTCGAGAGCTTCGAGTAACGGTGACAGATACGGGAATCGGTATCGAGCGCGAATATTTAGACAAGATTTTTGAGCGGTTGTGGCGCGGCGATCGCTCTCGTTCTTACGTTCGGGCTGGCTCTGGTTTGGGGTTAGCTATTGCCAGGGCGATCGTTCAAAATCACGGTGGCGTAATTACCGTTACCAGTCAGATTGGAGTTGGCAGTTGTTTTCAAGTTTGCCTCCCAGCTACACACACGAGCGTAAATTCTACTTAATTAAGGAACGATGGTAATAACGAGCAGAGCCAAGAGTAGGAATCTCAGATAGAGGAATCCATTGTGTGTTTGGGCTAGATATCAACGCGCTCGGCTCTAGCGCAATCGCAGAAATTGTAGAATTGTTCATCAATCATCAGTATAGGGAACTTGAATGCTGCCTTGGGGTCGAGAAGCTTCATTAGCTTCATTTTCTGACTCGGTATACAGAACTTCTCCATTCCCAGCATCAACAACCGCTTCTGTCTGACCGATCTCAACTTGATACACTAGGCTGCCGTCCTCAACTTCTAATTCAACGCTGCTCGCCGTCCCGCCTACAGCTTCTTCGGCAGCTTGCTTGGCTTGTTCGAGAGTGATTTTGGCTAAAGATTGCAGGCTTTTGGTTTCTTGCTGTTCTTCAAAATTTTCTGCATAGACGATAGCAGCCATCCCTCCTGCACCTATAATCGTTGATAAAAGTGTAGCAACAATAGTTTTAGTTGGGTTCTTCATTGATGTAAATCTCTTTGCTTAGTAAATCCAAGGTAAAAACCAAATGTCAAGAACTTTGCAAGATGTCTTTGGAATTAAAATCGGTTTAGATATCATTTAGCATTTAACATTTAGCATTTATCAATTTTTGTTTAATGTTTACTGTTAATTGTTCATTGTTTATTTCCCTTAGTAGCTTCAAACAATAAGTCTCCATCGGGAGTGTTAATAGTCAGCACATTATCTACCACAGCAGCACTTTCTGCTTTATCCAGTAAGTTTAAGTAGGTAGTCTCTTGTTGCATCAAGTCATCTGGACAAGCTCTCTTGGTCGAACCCACTCTCTCAATATTAAGCTATGTATCGTCGAGTTGATAGTCTGCAAAATAAAAATACAGCCTGCCGAACCGTTTACACGCCCTTCGGCAAACTCGACGGTTATTTCGCTTTCGGCTAGAATTGGCTGCTGGTTATAGCTGACTAAATTCCAAACTGTACCTTCAATAGCAGTTAGCTGTGCCACATCTGACTCCCGACCAACTTCAGATTCTTCGTTTGCAGGTGGGATAATTGTAGGCTCTTCGGAATTATCCGTACAAGCGATTGCGAAGCTAGCCGTAGGCATCGCTGTAGTGCTTAACGTAACTATTAGTAGAAGCTGTGTTACAGCTTTAAAGTTAAATTTCATGACAATTATTATGAACGATCGAAAGCTTTAAGCTCTAAGCTACCTCAACAGATTAATTTTCTTAACCCGAACTGACGTTAATAAAGCGATCGCTTTAACTAACAGCTATGTTCATAGCGGGAATTTTTGCTATTTTCCTTGAGAAATTGGAGGTGGAGCAAAAGATTAATTTCCACGATAGGTACTGTAACCATAAGGACTGACAACTACTGGTACGTGATAATGTTCTTCTGGATCTTCAACGTTAAATACCACATCAATTTCTGGGAAAAAAGTCTCTCCCGTTTCTGACATATCAAAGGTAAGTTTATAGACACCTTCTTCTACTGTGATATCTTCGCCAAAAGATTCGACACGACCATTTTCTTCCGTTATCGCACTACCGATATCGGTCCAAGAATTGTTGTCATCCTGCATCGAAAGTGTGACTGGTACGTCTGCTCTACCAACACCATTTGCTATATCTAGTACATGAGTTGATATTCCTTCTGCATGGGCTGCGGTTGAGACAAAAGAGAAAAGAATTCCTGCCGACAAGTTTTGAATCAAATTACGCATTATATTCCTTTAAATGTTTTATTTACTACTATTGAATTAATTAATCTAAGGTTTGTACGCCACCACCGTTGACAAACAGCACTTGTCCACTTATCCAAGAGGATATGGGTGCTGCAAAATAAAGTACTGCACCTGCAATATCCTTTGCTTCACCCAGTCGTCCTAAAGGCGTGTGTGATAGCATTTTTTCTTCTCTTTCTGGTGTTAGCACAGAAGCTAAAGCATCAGTTTTTATCGCTCCTAGTGCTACTGCGTTAATCCTAATATCAGGACCATAATCAAAGGCTAGATTGGCAGTCATGTGATTGATTGCTGCTTTGGATGAAGCGTAGGCGCTGATAGCAGGGCTTTTATTGATTGAAGACATAGAAGACATACTGATAATCGAACCATACCCAGACTTCTTCATCTCAGGGGCGCATAGTTGCGATAACCGCCAAGCACTAAATACATTAAGTTGAAAAGTTCGAGCAAAGTCATTTACCGAAATATCAGAGGGGCTTTCTTTGCCCGCACCCCCACCACCAACGTTATTGACTAAAATATTTATACTGCCAAATTCTTCAATTGTGCGTTCTACTAAACCCCGTCCAGTTTGAAAACTGGAGTTTTGGCTCAAAATCAAATAGGCTGATTAAGAGAAGAAAAATAAGATCGATTTGATGTTAAAAGTAGATTACGCTCGTTGGAATCAAAGCAAAGAGTTATTAAGAACAGAGGCATTGGCTGCCAAACATCCTCGAACAAGAGAGAGACTGATGGCATTGTATGAAATTAGTGAAGGGAAAAGTGCTACAAAGGTAGGGGAACAAACCCGAAGAAATCCCCAAACAGTAATGGAATGGGTGCATCGTTATAATCAAGAAGGTCTCAAAGCCGTCGAGTATCAAAGAACGGGAGGAAGAAACCCTTTTTTTCCGAAACGGTGCGAAAAGATTTAGGGAATCAAATCCAGAAAGCTCTTTTAAGGTCAGCATTAGCACCACAAGAAAGAGGGAGGAAATCTCAAGGGTTTCCACGTTGGACGTTAAAAAGATTCGTCCACTGGCTGAAACAGAAGTGGAAGATAAATTGTTGTCGAGAGACAGTCAGAAAAACTCTTAAGCAGATGGGTTTTTCCTGGAAGAAAGCGAAGAAGTTGCTTAATAAAGGCAATACCGCCAAAAGAGCTGAATTTGTCGAACAAATTACTGAATTATTAGAGGATGCACTTCATCAAAAGCGATTAATTATCTATATTGATGAAGCCCATATACATTTAGATACCGATGAAGGTTACGGTTGGTCAATTCGGGGAGAAAGGTTTTGGGTCAGCTCTAGTTCTCCTGGAAGAAAGAAAGTCTCTTTTTATGGTGTTTACCTCTATAATCAGGCGCAAACCAGAATTTTTCCTTATGAGAAAGCAGAGAAAATTAATACCATTGATGTTCTCAAAAAGTTGCGAGTCGAATTTCCCCAGCAACAAATAACTGTGGTTTGGGATGGCGCACCATATCATCGTGCTAAAGTGGTCACCGAGGCAGCATCAGCAATGGACATCCATCTTCTACAATTACCTGGCTATAGCCCAGATTTTATGCCTGTCGAACATCTTTGGCAATGGCTCAGAGAAGACATAACTTATCATGTTTGTTATGACCAACAACAAGAGTTAATTTCTGCTGTTGCTGATTTTCAGCATCTAATTAATACTACTCCACTGTTTTTAAGCGATCGCTTGTGGGTTAAAAAACACCTCGATCCAGAAGAAGAAAAACTACGGTTTTCAAAGTAGATGCGGTTTAAATTGGTCAGGTCTGCATCTTTCATTACGTTACAGGATACGGCAATCGCTTTTCCACCTTTTTCCTTAATTTCATCTACTGCTTTTTGAGCATCTTCTAGTTTCAAATCCGCCACGACGACATTCGCACCAAAATCGGAGAGCATCATAGAGCATCCCTTACCGATACCGTTTGCGCCTCCAGTAACGATCGCAGTTTTGCCTTCTAAGTTAAATAATTCTGTGTTCATGATATTTATTGTTTGTGATTAATTTTGTTCGATCAAATAATCGGCTACAGCTTGATAGGCTGGTAAAGAATAGGGGTCATTGGCAGAATTAGCTGCAACGGGATGGGAAGCAAAACGCACGATGACCATCTCCGCAGTAGGATCGATGTAAATGGTTTGTCCGTGTACGCCCCTGGCAGCAAATGCACCGTCTTCATTGTTGGTAATCCACCACTGATTTCGATAAGACCAGCCCTTCAACTTGTCATAATCAGACTTAGCAAATTTCTCTTGACTTCCGCCTTGTTGAATATCTTCGACGACACTTTGAGGTATGGCCTGTTCGCCCTGCCAACTTCCACCCCTACGCATCATTTCTCCAAAACGCCCCAAGTCTCGTAAACCTGCACTCAATCCGCCCGCAGCAGAAGGAGTTGCTAATTCATCTACGTTGTAGTAACCATCTTGTTCCATGCCGAGATTTTGCCAGATTTTTTCTGACAGTAATTGATTTACTGGTTTTCCCGTCGCTTTAGAAATTATCCAGCCCAAAGCATCTGCATTGACACTCTTATAAGCAAATGCCTCGCCATGTTCGCCATCTTTTTGTACCGTTTGTAGGTATTCGTAATAGCCGATTGGTCTGTCATAGTCTTTGGGCTTGGGTAATGGACTTCCCGCAGTGGCATATTGCCAGATTTCGGCATTGGGGTCGGAATAGTCTTCGCTAAACTTGAGGGCAGTGGTCATATCCATTACCTCCCTGACAGTGGCATCGGCAAAAGCAGAATTTTCTAGTTCGGGTACGTATTCCACTACGGTCTTACTGTCATCTAAAGTTCCTTCAGCAACTAACATTTCAGCCAGCGTTCCAGTGAAAGATTTAGTAACTGACATAGCTGCGTGTTGACCAACTTCGGTTAGAGCAGCAAAATACTCTTCAAAGACGATTTTTCCTTGGTGTAGGATAAGTATGCCATCGGTATAATTTGTTCTTAAAGAAGCTTCAAAAGTCATCTCTTCATCCGAATCCCAGGGAACAAAAGTTAGCGATTCAATATTCTCATCTAGATCGTATTCAAAGAGAACTGCTGGATTTTTTATGCCACGAGAAACATTAACTGTAGGCATAAACTGCCTCATGTGCACCACACTATAGCGCAAAGCGGGAAATTCAAAGAAAGAGCCGTCGGCAGCACTTAAGCGTTTGTCCTCTGGCGGTGGAAACCCTTGCATCCAACTTATTTTTATCGGGTTGCTTTCACTAGCAGAAAGATATTGTTTGTCTTGACTATCTTGTGCGGGGGAACTCATAACAGTAGAAAATATAATGCTGAGTGCAATGGCGAGCGCTAATAGATTTTTAGAAGTACGAAATGATAAAAGGCTATTTTTTTGCTTCATTCGATCTTGTTTTTATGCAACTTGAGTAGTTTATCTAAGTTAGTTACCGTAACCAACTCCCAAAAGTAAGCCAACATCAGTATCGTCATCAAAACCCAGATTCACGCGGGCTGTTCCTGTCAGACCTTCGGTAATAGGAACATCTATTCCTGCTGTTGCCAAACCACCCAAATCGAAATCATCAAATATTTCTTTAATTGATATTCCGCCGCCGATGAAGGAGTGAAGTATTTTTGAAGAACCGCTTTGAATTGGAATTCTGTAGGTTACAGGTAATAGAATTGTATTTTTGTCGCCAAATAACACCGCAGGATGTAAGGCAAAATGCCTGGTTAACGCCCCTTTACCTAAGACAGCGAAAGCATCATCTCCAATTTGAGTATCGTCACCTCCCAAACCAATATTTCCACCAACGCCTATATAGCTACGCGCTCTATTTGTTTCTCTGGTCTCTATAGGTTCAACTACATCTACTTCTACTTCTTCTCGTTCAAATTGAGCCAGCTTTTCTGCATCGGATTTTATATTCAAAGACTCTAAGTTTCGGCGATCGCTAACGTTTGAGGGTTCGATCGATTGAGCATTAACCGATAATGGTTTTAGTAGCAATAATGCGCCAAGACAGAAGAATATACCAGTCGCTCTGGTATTTGTATAAAACATTAATTTTGAACTCCTCATATTGTGTCGAATTATTTAAAAAGCTCTATCGATATTTCTCGACAGAAAATACGCTGTATCGCTTCGGTTGAAATACTTTTAAGCTATGACCTTATTTATAGCCAGAAGTTTTGAGGAACTTATGAGGAGAGTTTTTTGAAGAGTGAGGAATATTGGTAAATACAGGCAAACTAATCCTATACAGGCTTTTTAAATTGAAAACGAGATCGGGTTAACCTTGGCATTATTTCACAGAGTCTCTACTAATTTTCTCCAGTTGAGCCACACGCAGAATTAAAGTAAAGCGTTTACCTATTTTTTTCTCCACAAATTCTTCTAAAAGCCTTACCTCATTAGGAGTGATACCTACATCGCCGATAACGTCAACATTTACAGCAGTTTTCAAATGAATAGACCACAATGTTCAAACCATCCAACAGCATCATCATTAGAAATATGATGATTAATAATTTCACTCAGTGCTTGATTGATAGTTTTAGTAGTTCTCGCTTTAGCAGAACGCAGACACTGTTTTAATTTAGACCAGCATAATTCAATGGGGGAGAGATCGGGAGAATAAGGAGGTAGAAAAACAACTTCTGAACCGACTGTTTGGATTATTTCCCTGATTTTACTGGCTTTATGAACAGGAAGATTATCCATAATGCAGCAGCTAACGCTGCAAGCGACGCTAGGCGCGTTTTGAGCCGATAGGCTCTGCAAAGCCCCTCTCCACAGTTGAGGTAACAAAACTTCTCGAACATAGGTGAAGAAAACTTCGGTATTAACACTTCCAGGTAAACACATCGTGGCAATTAAACCATCCACGCTTAATGCTCCAATTAAAGATATATTTGAGCCTCGATTACGAGGGCAACTATCATATAACCTCTCCCCCCGAACTGTATTGTGATGGCTGAGATATAAAGCCGTAAAAAGTCCGACGAAGCCTCCGCCAACGATGACAGTAGGAGTAGTTGAATTATTCATTGTTTTTAAAAAATTTGTAGATGTGTAAGTTTCATCGAACAGCTAAGAGCTATTGAATTTTTCACCTATGGCTGCGGAAATTTAAATAAAGCGGGTTTGTCAGAATTTGACTTTGATTTTGAGCTAAATTTATCAAGCATCGATCGAGGATGAGCAGCGATAACACCAGTAAAACTGCTAGAAGCGCACCGTGAGAATGTTTGGAGTTGTTTGAACAGTTATAAAATCAGGGCGTTGGTAATTTTTAGAATCATACTTTGATTTACCAACGCCTGCAAATTAATAGTTTAGTAGCACAATTACAGTAATTAGGAAGCATTTTGATACATTTGTTGTTCTCGATTAATAAACACTCCAGCTAAAGCTTGATAGGCTTCAGCCCAAGCTGTCATCACATCTTCGGTTGCTGCATCTCCTAACACATGTTTAATTGCTTCTAATAAACATTCTCCCACTATCGGATATTGTTCTGGTAAAACATGGGTTGCTACGTGACGATGGGCGATCTTATCTACCATTGCTTTCAGAGATTCTAGATCGTCGATATGGGTAGCGTAACTATAAACAGCAGTAGCAAGTTTAGCATGTTGAGTACCGTTAGTCTGTGCAGCCATATCAAACTGTGATTTTACCTCTGGATGGGTGTCAAACATAATTTCATACATCCGAGTAGTAATTTTTTTACCATGTTGTTTAATTACAGGGGCAGTAGATTTAACAATATCGATGGTTTTTTGGCTAACTCCCTTTTTAGCTGGTAAATGTTCGGATAAAGCTAGGGTAAATGCCAAGTTTTCTTTTGCTTGTACTACATGAGGCGCATTCGCTGGCATAAAAATAAATACTCCTGGAGTTAAAGCAATATCTTTTCCTTCTAAATTGAGATTTCCCGAACCTTCAATTACAGTTATGACCGCATTACGAGTAGAAGTATGTTCGTCGATGTTCGTACCTGCTGCCAAACAGAATAAGCTGTATTGGCTATTGTTATCTTTGAGTAGAACTTTACTATTAATACCATTGGCGGGATATTTAATTAAATCCTGTAATGTAGCGTTAAAAGAACTGTTAGCTGTTGTGGTTGTCATAATTTTTTCCTTTGTTGTTTGTTGTTTATTTGTTTGTCTGGGCGAATAACCCTAAAGGGTACTCTTCGAGAAGTTGTCAAAATCTATAGCTACTGCATTCATTCCTTCCCAACCTGGGCGAATAACCCTAAAGGGTACTCTTCGAGAAGGCTTCGCCAACAGCAGTTGCTACATGCGGCTAAACCCCCGTCCAAGACGAAGTCTTCGCAGCACTCGGAGCTTGCATCCGAGTGACCGAAGACCGCACTGCTTCACCATTCGCCCCTACGTGACTGATGACGTAAAAACGATATAACCGATATCATTACGCTGCTGTTGAAAGCTACGGCGCATCTTTTTGACTCTGTGACGCAGATTAGGTTTAGTTAAAATATTAGAGATAATTTTTACTGTTCCTAATAAACCTTCATCCCTTATCATGCGATCGAGATCGAGTAATCCCATTTTTCCTGTTTGCTGTTGCTGTAAGGTTAAACCTGCAACTTTACAAGCTATTGACCATTCCGAGACAGTTAAAGGATTAGCATTGACTCGAATAGATTCAGATAAGCTTTTACGCACTTGTTCGGCGTTATCGCAGACAAACATCTCATGGAAAAGAAACTTCCCCCCTGGTTTAAGACAGTTTCTAATTCCTGATAAAATTTTGGCTTTTCCTGCATCCGACTGCATGGTAAGGATTGCTTCAGCCAAGACATAATCGAACTTGTCCGTAATCTTATGTAATTGAAAGATATCTTCTTCTATAATAGTTACTCGGTCTGATAGTCCCGCAGCTTTAATATTTTCCTTCGCTTTAGCCACGCTATCGGGGTTTTTCTCAATTCCGACAACGCGAACATTAAATCTTTTAGCTATTTCAATAGCACTTTCGCCAAAGCTTGCTGCTAATTCTAATACCGTTTCTCCCGATTGGAAATTAGCCCAAGTAAATAGTTGTTCTGTGGCTGCTTTTCCTCCAGGACGCAGAATTTTTTTTCCTGCTGCTGCTAATACTTGATGACCAGGTGCGGTGGCAAAATTAAGAGTAGTTATCATGAAAGAGCATCCAAACTCGATACTCATACTCTGACATTAAATTTCAGTCCCGTCTTTGAGGTAGCTCATGTTTGAGGATAGATTTTTGATTAAATACGCGAACTAGGCAACGTAAAGCGATCGCTATAATTAGTAGACTTACAAAAGGGAGATATATTAATAAGGATTCATCTAGTCTGTTACTAAAAGAATAAATAAACGCCAACCAAAGATAATACATCCCTACAGTATGTAAAATCTGCCAACCGCGATCGCCTAAAAAGCTAGCAGGATAGCGAAAAGAAGTAATTGTCATGGCAATAATAAACAGATAACCCAAGTTTCCCCCATGATTGTCGGTAGGAATTGTTTCCGTACTCAAGATAGCTGCACCGATAATTGCGATCGCATGAAAGCCATGAGATACCGCCATCGATAAACCAAAGTAGCGACGATTTTGTAATAACCATCGGGTAAATTTATTAGATTTAAACCGACGCAAAGAAGAAGCACAAAAAGCCAACAAGAATAAGATACAAGAAGTACGAGCAGTTAATCTAATAGCTATTGCCATACTTTGTTCGTTAATACCATGAAAGATTAGTATTAAAGTCAAAAGACTCATAACAGCGATCGTGCTAACTTTTACTAAATTCCATCCTTGAATATTGTAGATAGTTTTCATATTTTTTCTGTTATTAACTAACTAACCATTGATAACCTGCTGTTAGTTTTTCTTTAGCGTTTTCTGACACAATATTTCCATGAGCCATAATTACTCGTTGAAAATCCCAAGCTAGTATTTTATCTATCGCTTTACGAGTTGTTTCTTTATCTCGTGTAGCAACTTTTTCTAACCACGAAGGTTTAAGAGAGCAATTGCTGCCAATTATTTTAGTGGCTAGTTGCGTTATGGTAGGAAAATTGCGATCGAAGTTAAAAGCACTATCGGTAATAATCAAGCTTTTACTGTCTGGATGAAAAAAAACTATTTCATTTACCTTGGCGATTTTGAGCGGAATAAAAACTTGAAAACCTTTAAAGGAAATGTATTCTAGTTCGCCATTAAAATCGATTAAATCTCGCTCAAATGTAAGCGCGATCGCTAAATCTGGTTGTTTGCTTTCTATTCCTATGGGGGCAATTATTTTAGCTTGAGGGTATAGTTTCTGAGAGTGTTCTAAATATAAATGATGAAAAAGATTGGGCGCAATTAGATATTTGACCGTACCCAAATTATCTAACTGTTGTTGGAGATTGGAATTAATTTTAATGGGAGAAATAAGTAACAAAGAACGATCCGCTTGCAAAATAACAGTCATCCTCGTTCCAACTTCTAATCCTAAATATTTAAAAGGTTGTTCGGCAACCCAGATACGCCGATCTATTTGCTTCAACATCACTAATTATCTAAGTTTCAATAAGATCGAGCTTAGATGTTCGATCCTGTATCTGTATTGCCTATTCTTCCCAAAAATATGCAAATCTTCCGATCGATTTTAGCGTTTACAAATTCCTATAGGCTTTGGGAGTAATCTTAAAATGCTGGCGAAACAATCTGGTAAAGTGACTTTGATTTTGAAACCCTACCTGATGACATATTTCCACAATCGAGAATGGCGATCGCCTTAACAGTATTTTAGCTCGCTCCAGACGACATTTAGTTACGTACTGATGTGGTGTTAATCCTGTAGATTGTTTGAATAAGCTAGAGAAATAATGAGGGCTAATTTGCACCAGGTTAGCTAGTTTGGTTAATGTCAAATCTCTATCTAAATTAGTATCTATATATTCTAAAGTTTGACTTAATTTGTGGGGTGGCAATCCTTCTCTGTATTCTTTGATGTTGGGGTTACGAGAACCATAGTGACGCATTAAATGTACTGCAAGTGCTGTCGCCATCGAATCTGCATATAGTTTGCTATCAGATCCTGTTTCTAATTCGGCTTTTAATGCCAATCCCATCTGTTGAATTAGAGGATCGCGGAGTTTAAAATGCGATCGCAAGGTTATTTGGGATGGTATGGTTTCGCGAACCGCGTTAATTAAAGTGTCGTGGGGTAAAAATAATTCTAGTAAGGGTACTTGACGATCTGTCCTGACTCTGGGAAAAAGTTCCCCCGCAGGGAAAATCACAATATCTCCTGCACTATATTGTTCTTGATGTTGCTTACCATCAAGGTTAAAATTTGCTTGACAATCTCCCAAACAAATAATTAAAGAATGATCGGGAGACACTCCTTCAGGCATTTCTCCTGCTGGTTCTAATTCGTATACCAAGCCTAAATTATTCCATCCTGCTGTTTCGCTAGATAGAAGATGAAAGTGTTCGACTGGTTCTCCCTGTAAATTGGTTGGAAAGGGATATTCTGGTGGCACGAACCTAAATAAATCTCAACAACATATTCTTCTTAATTTAACCGATCGCCGATCTCTACCCAACCTACATTTTTAATTTACTTTATAGCCAGTAAGCTAAATTCTTCAATGCAAACTATTAAGCAATATTTCTTTTAACAAGGGCAATAAAGTTTATCACCTGCCTGGGATGGAAGATTATGAATCTACAATTATCGATCCAGCAAAAGGGGAAAAGTGGTTTTGCACCGAGTCAGAAGCGATCGCCCGTGGTTGGAGTAAAGCACCGAGGTAGTTGCCAACACATGGGTATAATAGTTTACAACCAGTGTCTAGGATAAGGTCTACCCTCAACTAAATTATTAAAAATTACAGTAACTAAAACGATCACAATCGACCCTCCCAAGGCTGGAGTAAAAATAAAGTGCCAATCTGCATTACTTAAGACTCCGACTAAAGCGACTGCTCCTGCTGGTGGATGTACGGTTCTGGTTAATTGAGTTAATTTAATAGTAGTAGCTACCGCCAGAGCCATAACCCAAGGGGCTGTACCAAATAAATGTACTAAAAATACGCACGTTAATGCACCGATTAAATTCCCTCCAATAACATTACGTGGTTGTGCTAGAGGACTATCGGGAACGCCAAAAACTAAAACCGCAGTTGCTCCAAAGGGTGCAGCAATTAAGGGATAGGAACTATAAACCGAAAGATAAGCTAAAGCTGCTATTCCAATAAAACTACCAACATAAGAAAGTATGATATGTTGCCAGGAAAACTTTGGTTGGTGTCTTCGGCTCTGTTGCAAAACATAAAATTTACGCTTCCAACGTCTTAGAACTGCTCCATTAATATATTTGCGATGGAAGTTTTTCTTAAAAAGCATTATTGAGACAGAGCGCAGATAAGTTTATTGAAATTAGCCAACATAGCCTGGATACAAACAGTTATTCGTTATCATCAATATATCATGACAAAAACGCATAAAGTATTTAAATATACAGAAATATTAGCGGAGTAGTCAATAAGTAATGATTGTCAAAGGTTACTCGTCGATCGCTCAGTTACAGCAACTTTCAATTCTTCAAGATTTAGCGATCGCCCAATTAGAAAGTCTTGTTGGGTGCAGTTACGTTAGAGAATATCAGCAGGATGAAATAGTAATGCACGAAGGSGATCGCCTTCCCCAACAACTGCATGGTTTAATTACGGGAAGACTAGAAATTAAAAAGACCGCCGACAACGGTAAAGAAACAATAGTGCGCCTGATTCCTCCAGGTGAACTGTTTGCTGCGCCAGCAATTTTTGGTAACGGAATTTCCCCTGCAACCGTAATCGCTCAAGTAGAGTCGCAAATCTTAACTATCGATCGCCAAGCCTTATTACAGGTAATTTCTCAATCGCCAGAAATTAGTTTGCGGATACTAGAAGTTTTTAACCAACGTCTACAACAACTTCACAATACAGTACACGGACTAATCTCCGAACGGGCAATGGTGCGTTTGGTTAGATTAATTGAATATTACGCAGATCGCGATGGCACTTATTCTGTAGCCCAAGGCGATCGTTTAAATATTAAACTGCCTTACTATCAAATCGCACGCAGTATCGGTATCACCTATGAAGAATGCGTGCGGTTATTTAAAAAATTGAAGGGAATAGCGATCTATAAAAGAGGCGGAATAATTATTGTTCGAGATTGGCAAAAATTAGCAGCAGCAATTCACGAGTAACGAGTAATGAGTAGGGTTTGTCCGCAACTGTTTATACTAAATTCGGGCTTTACTTATTACTTGTTACTTTTTTGGATTGCGCTTAAAGAAACGTCCTAACTCTCCTACCCAAAGCACGACGGAAGTAAGTACGGTAATGGCGATCCAGTCAGTTAGAGACAGAGGAACAGTACGGAAGACGCTACCGCCAAATTGAACGATGAGAATTTGTCCGACCAGAATGACAGTTGCGATCGCCATAAAGCCTCGATTGTGAATTAAGCCAGCAAAGGCAGAACGATTTAAACTCAGACAACGGACGTTAAACATATTCCAAAACTGCAACATCACAAAAGTAGTAAAGAATAGAGACAGTTCGTAAGTCGTGGCTTCTCCATTTCGGTCGAGATATAACAAGAATCCTGTCAGAATAAACAAAAAACTCAACCCAGCGATGGCAATATGACGCAACATTTCTGGAGTAATAATAAAAGCTGCGGGATTACGGGGAGTTCTGGTTATTACTTCAGGGTTTGGTGGTTCGGTGGCTAATGCCAGTGCAGCAAAGGTGTCCATAATTAAGTTGACCCACAGCATTTGGATGATGGTTAGAGGCAAGGCTACGCCGATGAATGGTCCTAAGAAAACTATGCCCAAAGCAGCAACGTTAATAGTTAGCTGAAACAGAATGAATCGTTGAATGTTTTCGTAAAGAGAACGTCCCCAAATCACCGCGTTAATAATACTCTTGAAAGAGTCGTCTAATAAGACAATATCGCTGGCTTCAAGAGCGATTGCCGTACCGCTACCCATCGCCAGTCCTACCTGTGCTTGTTTGAGTGCAGCAGCATCATTTGTACCGTCACCCGTTACTGCCACTACTTCGTTATTAGCTTGTAATAACTTAACTAGACGTAACTTATCTAAAGGACGGGCGCGGGCTAATACTTTCAATTCGACCGCAGCGATTTTGGCTTGTTCGTCGTCGAGTTGACTGAATTGTTGTCCCGTCAAACAAGCATATTGTTGGTGTCGATCCGTATCTGTGACCAGACCCATCTGAGAAGCAATTTCTCGTGCGGTTTCTAGATTATCACCCGTGACCACTTTTACTTTAATGCCTCCCTGGAGACAATTGGCGATCGCATCAGGAACGTCAGCACGTAAGGGGTCTTGAATGGCTGTAAAGCCTAACCAGATTAGATTGGTGGCTAATCGATCGAGATTATCTATCTGTTCTGGTGCGTCGTGATAGGCAAAACCCAGAGTACGCATTCCTCGACGTTGATAGTCTTGAAGTTTAGCAGTAATTTCTGCTTGGTTTGTTAGGGGTTTTAATCCTGTAGTAGTTAGAATTTGACAAGAGCGATCGAGAATTATTTCTGGCGCACCTTTGACATAAAAAACCTTGCTTTGGGTAACTGCCGAGATGCCTAAAGTACCCATATATTTATTGTGAGTTGAAAAAGGCATTTGTGCCTCGATTTCAAAGTCACTGCGGTAGGGAATATAGTTAAGCTTTTGGCTTTCTAACCAGAGTAGTAATGCACCTTCGGTAGCGTTACCAATAGGACGAATCTCCCCGTCAGGTTTTTTTTCTAAATCGGCAGTACTATTAACGGCAATTGCTTCGGCAATTAATTCTCGAGCATCTCGATGTAGGGGTAATAGGGAAGCATCGAGACTGGGGAAATGAGCTTTTTTGACTCGCATTTGATTCTGAGTCAGAGTACCAGTTTTATCGGAACAAATAACCGTCGCTGCGCCAATAGTTTCGCAAGCGTGCATCTGACGTACTAAATTATTATCAGCAGCCATTTTTCTCATGCTGTATGCCAAGGAAAGGGTAACGCTCATTGCCAAGCCTTCGGGTACTGCCACGACAATAATAGTTACTGCTATCATGAAATATTGCAGCAGTGCGCTGGCAAAATCACCTGGCAACCAATTATTTAACGAACTCGGCAGTAAGTCTACAAAATAACCCAAACCAACTCCGATCGTTAAAATTGCCAGTCCGATAGCTGTAGCCTTTAACCAAGTCGCTATACCACATGCTTCTAACCATTCTGGAACTTGCTGTTTTTTGCCAGCCAATTCCCAACCATCATAGACAATTGGCAACCATACGGGAGTCAAAGCAGCTAAAACACTGACAACAGATAAGCCAAAACAATACCATTGGGCAGTAGTTAAACTATATTCCCCGATGAAAAAGCCTCTAAATAGTAGTGCGCTAAAAGTCAGACTGGCAAATGCCAAACCAGTAACACCAATTAGTTTGCTCAGTTTTTCCAACTGAAGATTGAGTGGAGTAACTGTTTTGTCATCCACTACAGCTACGGCAATTGCTAACTTGCCGATTTCCGTGCGATCGCCAACAGCACTGACCTCGACAAAAGCGTGTCCCCCTTCAACTAGAGTGCTGCGATAAACTCTGTCGACGGGATAAGTTTGTGTCTTGGCTATCTCGTCTTGTGTTTCGGCTTGACAATATTTTTTAACCGCTTCAGATTCCCCAGTAATCTTAGATTGGTCGATATAAAAAGCAACCTCTTCTAAAACAACGCCATCAGCAGGAACTTCTTCTCCCCGTTCGAGATAGATAATGTCCCCTACTACCAAGTCTTGACGGGGAACAGTGGTAAAGTTGCAATCGCGAATTACTTTGACCTTAATAGTATCGTATACCTGATTGAGAACATCAAACTCTTTCTCCGCTTGGTACTCATTGATAAATGCTAGAGTAGTTGCCAGCAAAATCGCGACGATAATACCAATACCTTCGATATAGTCTCTCTCCACTATGCCTACGGCGATCGCCAAAATTGCGGCAATCGCTAAAATTTGAATTACAGGATCGTTAAACTTGGCTAAAAATAGTTTCCACGCTGGTTCTCGTTCGGGAGGTTGGAGAATATTTTTTCCGTATTGTTGGCGGTTGTGTTCTACTTGTTGAGATGTCAGTCCTCGATATGGTAGGTGATTATTAAGATGAACTTCTTCAGTAGGTATTTGCATTACTATTCTATAGGTGTATATGCGATTTGCTCGATCTCTAATAAAGGGCTTCGCCCTAGCCATAAGCTATAAGCTCAATTAAATATGGTCTTGAACCATACCTGATTGAAAACACCATACAGATGGTGGAGTCTTGTACCCAATACGCTTTTATTAGCGATCGCCAAGGCTCAAAGCTTTTTCGATAAAAAATGTGAGTTGAAAACTCGCGATCTATTGGCTGCTAACTATTGCTTTTAATGAATGAGAATTTTTAACGTAGTTATCAAGGTACTGAATAAGTTTGAAGAAGTTATGAGGATTTTCTCAGTACGGGACAAAAATAGGAATAATGCTTGAAACGAATAACATCGCTAACCTGTTCAAGGATTTTTTTCGGAGGTTTTTCCACGGAATTATAGCCAGAAAAATTCTTGATATTATGATTATTGGGATGATATCCAGAAAGTTTCTCGATATCATCGACAAATGTAGCGAAAGCTTTTTAATATCATGCTATATAGGCGGTAAGCGAAGGTTGGTGTCACCAGACGCAATTAGGTTAAATTTAGGTTAAGCTTGTCATCTTTTCACCTAAATTTGAGTCCGAATGATAAGTAATTTAAATCATTGCTTTACTTGATTCGGTTCTTTATAAGACTGACCGCAGTAACCACAGAAGCGGAACTTTAAAGAAGGAATTGGTTCATTACAGCGAAGGCAGCGATCGCGCAAAGAAGTACCACATATAAAACAATATTTCGAGCGACTGTCTAACCAAATTGAGTCAGCCTCCGTGCCTGGAATCCAGCATTGAGGACAAATCTTGAGATACTGCACTTCCGCTACAGGAACACCCCGACAGACTGCATCGAGTGTATCTTCCGAAACCTCCAAAACTCTAGATAGTCCAGTTTTAGTTTTAGAACTCAGTTTGGTCGTCTTCCCTGATTCGATCTTTCCCAAACTCTGAGCGTGAATTCCTACCCTTTGAGCCATTTGTTCCTGACTCATTTTCAGACCAATTCTTCTCCGCCTTAGATACTGAGCCAGCGTTTCTCCGCTGTGAGGTAAATGTTCGCTATTAATAGTCATGGTCAAAGACTGTGCAAATATGTAGGTAAAAGTAGGTACTCTGACTAACTTATAGTAAACTGAGTTCAGCTCTAAAGCAGACAAGATCGTGAGCATTACTTTAGCAGGTTTGGCTACACAATTTTTAGAACGTACTGACTTGAGTAAGAGTACGGTGCGCTCCTACGAATCGACTTTGCTTCCTCTACTACAGGAACATGGGCGATCGCCAGTTACAACTTTAACTCGACAGCAGCTAGAGCAATACCTCAACAGCCTGAGTCACTTATCATACACGACACACAATCGGCATCAGGCGATCGTAGTTGCTCTACTCAACTATGCCATCGAACAAGGCGAACTTAATGCCAATCCTTTGACCAAACTCAAGCGACGCAAGCCAGACAGAGACAAAGGCGAACATGGCAGCGATGAAGTGATTCGCTATCTGACTCCGCAACAGCTAGAACTACTTTACAGTCGAGTAGAGAAGTATTCCCGTCTACATACTCTAATCCTGCTGTTACACGGAACGGGAGCGCGAATTGGCGAAGCTCTAGCGTTAGATTTCGAGCAATTAGACCTCGACAAGTGTAAATTTCAAGTTGTGGGTAAGGGTAACAAAAAGCGATGGTGCTTTTACGGTGAAGATTTAGCTTTGGTTTTGGAGAAATACAACCGATACTACAGACACCCAAATCACCCCGCACTGTTTACAGCTAAACAACCAAAGACCAAAATAGTCACGCGACTGAGCTACCAAACTGCCTATCGAGACTGGCATGACCTAACTGCCGAACAACCACAGTTAAAAGGGTTTCGGCTCCACGATCTGCGCCATACCTTCGCTACCGAAAGAGTAGGTCTGATGGGCATCGAAGAACTTAAAGCTCTGATGGGACATGAAAAAATTGAAACCACTTTACGTTATCAAAAAGTTACCTCAAGTCGTGCTGAAGAAGTAGCCAAACAAGCATTATCAGTCTTGCGAGAAAAGGCTAGAACTCAAGCTTTAAATGACTTTAACAAAGTATAGCAAGCTCTGTCAGTTTTGCTGCATCGGTTTGACATGGTGCAGAGTATCGGCTCTACTCTTTATCAATAAATTACGCGATCGCTTATACTTTAGTAAACTACAAATGCAATCGCAATTACTGTAATATTTCTGGCTCTAACAATACTGGCTTATTAGTGTCGAGCATAATTTCGCAATTAGCTGTTGGCGATGCTTGTCTTAAAAAATAGTTTTTTGTAGATTTGGTGCTGGTATTTTCTACTTGAAAAGAAACAGAACCATCTGCTAATTGTTTGAGGTTAAAAGGTCCTGAAATATTTGATAAAGATGAGGTGACGATTATATTTTGTAATTCTCCGTTCACTTCTATCAGTATGTTCCTTCCCGCTACGCCCCATAAGCGCGAATCGTTTTGCATAGTAAAAAGATTTATTTGTGTATTTTTTAGTTCTTTTGGAGCAGGAATAAATTTCAATTCGAGTCCAGATTTTAGCTCCATAATAAATGGATAGCCTTTAGTACGTACAAAATCAACAGCTAAAAACGCCCTTCCGTCAAATGTTTGTATAGGATACCATCTACGATCTTGTTTCCCCTTTTTTGATTGGGGAAAATAATTAGAAAGATTGGTAACTTTATTACCATCATAAAAAAGTGCTTCTCCTTTCAAACGACCCTGAAATAAAACTCCGTTGAGTGCGGGAACATCCTCCACAAAACCTGAATCTATCAATGATTCTGGTACAGATTTTGTTCCTGATTTACTAATTTCTAAATGAGCAAAATCTCCTCCCCAATCTGTTCGACGATGACCTTGAATAAAAACTCTGTTTAACGTTGGACTGTAAGAAAAAAAAGTTTTACGATCGCACCTCCCCCAAAAAAATCGATATAACTTATTACAAGGCTGACTATATAGTTCGGGAAGGTTTTCAACAGAATCAATAAATGGTGGCAGTTGTGGGGTTGGATCGAATACTGTAGTTTTTTTGTTCGTTGTCTCTATCTTACCTACTGTTGAAAGGCAATATCTATCAAGAGATTGCGCGCTGACATTACCACTAATACTGATTGAAATTATTAGTATCCGCAGTGCTGTTTTGAGCTTTATTAAACGAATTTTGTGAAAATCAAACCGACGAATTAACAACATAGCAAATAATACATAAAATTACATTGTAATTAAATAATTGTGACACTTGATACCTTTATAGGTTTATCAATTTCAAATTTGGGAACAATCGTGAAGATAACAAATTATAGTTTTAATAACGCAAACCATGAACGATTACGATCCTATTTTGTTTACCCAGAGACAAGTATTTGGCAGAGATACAGCTTCTGGTACTCTTTCTACTAATGATGACTACAACGAACACATAAGACCATTTGGTTCTCCTCAGCCACCAGCAGTTGAATACGATATGCTGGACTATCTGACTAACGGTGCTGGACGCTATGCTACTCCTGCAATATTTCCAATTATCGATGATTTCTTTAGCTCTGTTGTTCCTCAAAATCCAAGTGGGCAACCATATAATGTGTCTGAAATACGCCGAGAGCTAAATTTACTTGATAATGATCTGTTTAGAAAAGCAACAGAAACTTCAATATGGCAGTACGGTACAGACACTACCAGCCTTGACTTTGCAGAACGTGCTTATATCTTCGGTACTACAGATTTTAGGTTAGATCTCACTAATGCCGAATTTGAAGTGACTGCTAATGGTAAGAAATTTATTACAGGAATGCGGGTAATAGCCAAGGATGATAATTTCGATTTCCGAGGTGGTGCTGGTCCTATTAACGCTGTTGCCAATACAATTTTGCTACCTGCATACGACCCTTACGGACTAGGAATTGACCCCACAAACCCCCGAAATAGAGAAGTCCCTATCAAATTTACAACTTCCACAAGCGGTAGAACATACGGTACTTCTTTAGATCCTTACTCTGCTTTAGACTATGTTGTTGACGATAATTATGAATTTAACAAAATAAGTATCAAAGGTACTGTTTCGGGTGCAGCCCAATTAGCAGTAGGCATAAGTCAATTTTTAAACCCAATTAGTACTACCTTAGCGGGTTCGTATTTATTGAATATCAATTCAGATCCTTTTTTGCGCTATTTACGCGACGATTTTAAAGTAATATACGGAACTCCTGGTAACGACAATATCGATCCTCTTGACCAAGAAAACGATATATTTGACACCCGTTCACCATTAGCACCATTGTTAATGGTTGGCGGCGAGGGAAATGATTATAATTGGTTCTTGGCGTTCAGACGAACTACTAGGAGGCGACGGTAGCGATGTTTTAGAAGGTCGGGTAGGTGATGACACTCTAAACGGTGGTGCTGATAACGATAATCTTGATGGTGGCAAAGGAGAAGATACAGCAGTATATTTCGATTCATATACTGATGCCAATGGTAATCTAAACTACGATCTTACTACCAACACCAACAGTAAAATTACCACAGTCGAGCATCTCAATAATGGAATAGATGGAACTGACACACTAGAAAATGTAGAGTGGGCAGAATTCAAAGGTGGTCAACAGATAAATGTATCATCAAATCCATCAGAAATCTTGATTGCATCGCGCATCATTCCCCTACCTCTAGAAGACGGCGAAGAAGACACCGAGTTGGTTGAAGTAGAAAGCACCATAGCTAATCCTAATCTCAACGATCCTCCCACACCACTCAATGTCAGCCTCACTGCACCTGTGGCAATGCTCGATGGCGATATCGACTACACCCTTAATATTTCCCCCTACGAACCTAGTAGCGAATACAACGTAGTTTACGTTATCGATACCTCATCGAGTATCGATTCAGCAGAATTACAAACCATTAAAGATGCCTATACAGATTTAACCAACTTCTACATCAACGAAGGCATCGCCGAGAACATCAACTTTGGTGTAGTTTCTTATGACTCTAGTGGCAGATTTCATCCCGATGCTGGTGGCGACAGAAATCTGACTGCGGATGAGGCTTTGGTTGCCTTGCAAAACTTGACTATCGATACTGGTATCGGCACGAGATACTATGACGGACTAAACAAAGCAGACCAATTCCTACTCAATTCCCGCTACAATCCATTCTTCACTACTGGCATAGGCTATTTCTTCACTGACGGTCAAAATACTCAAATAAATGGCGATCGCTTTGATATGCTATTAAAAGCTAGAGATGTGAGAGAATTGGCTAACTTCCAAGCTATTGCCTATTATTCAAATCTCGATACTCTTACTTCAAATTCTCTTGAAATTAGGGATGTTAACTGGATCGATTCCAATCAAGGAGTCTTCCTCGACGATATTTCTGACTTATCAACAGAATTACTTAAATCAGATCTCGCCGACGATGTAGTAGAAGTAAACATCCTGTTAGACGGGGAAATAGTCGATACTATTACTCCAGACCAACTAACCGACAGTCCACTAGGTTTGACCTACGAAGGTTCGGTAGAAGGTTTAGATATCAGTATCGATGCTGAAAACATTATTACCGCCGAAGTTGTCTTTACCCCCGAATCAAACCTAGCAACAACTAACGTAGACTACACCGTCACCGCAGGAGAAGGAGAAGCAGTCGATGGCGATGGCAATGCGATCGCTCAGTCAGATAACGAAGATCCTTTTGAAAACACGCTCGACGGCAGCGACAGCGATGATGAAATTACACTCGGCTATGTTGACTTAGGTGCTAACGGTGGTGCTGGTAGCGATAAGATCGTTGGTAACAAGCGCAGTAACAACCTCAATGGTGGTGCAGGAAACGATCGCATATTCGCTCATGGTGGCAACGATACCATTATTACAGGTGCAGGGGAAGATCGCGCCGATGGTGGCGAAGGCATCGATACTGTAGTTTATGATGATAAGCTCTATGCTGATAGTACTATCCGTAAAGTAGGCAATATAGTCAGCGTTGACAGTACCGATAGTTTAACTGACGTTGAGTTTATTCAATACTCCGATTTTAGAATTAAACCGCATCTACTTTGAAAACCGTAGTTTTTCTTCTTCTGGATCGAGGTGTTTTTTAACCCACAAGCGATCGCTTAAAAACAGTGGAGTAGTATTAATTAGATGCTGAAAATCAGCAACAGCAGAAATTAACTCTTGTTGTTGGTCATAACAAACATGATAAGTTATGTCTTCTCTGAGCCATTGCCAAAGATGTTCGACAGGCATAAAATCTGGGCTATAGCCAGGTAATTGTAGAAGATGGATGTCCATTGCTGATGCTGCCTCGGTGACCACTTTAGCACGATGATATGGTGCGCCATCCCAAACCACAGTTATTTGTTGCTGGGGAAATTCGACTCGCAACTTTTTGAGAACATCAATGGTATTAATTTTCTCTGCTTTCTCATAAGGAAAAATTCTGGTTTGCGCCTGATTATAGAGGTAAACACCATAAAAAGAGACTTTCTTTCTTCCAGGAGAACTAGAGCTGACCCAAAACCTTTCTCCCCGAATTGACCAACCGTAACCTTCATCGGTATCTAAATGTATATGGGCTTCATCAATATAGATAATTAATCGCTTTTGATGAAGTGCATCCTCTAATAATTCAGTAATTTGTTCGACAAATTCAGCTCTTTTGGCGGTATTGCCTTTATTAAGCAACTTCTTCGCTTTCTTCCAGGAAAAACCCATCTGCTTAAGAGTTTTTCTGACTGTCTCTCGACAACAATTTATCTTCCACTTCTGTTTCAGCCAGTGGACGAATCTTTTTAACGTCCAACGTGGAAACCCTTGAGATTTCCTCCCTCTTTCTTGTGGTGCTAATGCTGACCTTAAAAGAGCTTTCTGGATTTGATTCCCTAAATCTTTTCGCACCGTTTCGGAAAAAAAGGGTTTCTTCCTCCCGTTCTTTGATACTCGACGGCTTTGAGACCTTCTTGATTATAACGATGCACCCATTCCATTACTGTTTGGGGATTTCTTCGGGTTTGTTCCCCTACCTTTGTAGCACTTTTCCCTTCACTAATTTCATACAATGCCATCAGTCTCTCTCTTGTTCGAGGATGTTTGGCAGCCAATGCCTCTGTTCTTAATAACTCTTTGCTTTGATTCCAACGAGCGTAATCTACTTTTAACATCAAATCGATCTTATTTTTCTTCTCTTAATCAGCCTATTTGATTTTGAGCCAAAACTCCAGTTTTCAAACTGGACGGGGTTTAGTACTGAAACTCTAGCTGTTACCCCGATTCTTGAGGCTGATGCAGCAATTACTATTGCAGAAGGTGATTCAGGAAATACTACTGCGAGCTTTACTTTCAATCTTTCTACACCAGCACCAGTAGACGTACAGTTTACTTACAATACCGTAGATGGTGATGCTGTTGCAGGTGAAGACTACATCGCAACATCGGGACAAGCAACCATTGTCGCAGGAGAAACTAGCACTACGGTTGAAGTTGAGATTATTGGTGATACCGAAGAGGAGTTAACTGAAGTCTTTTCCCTAAGTTTATCGGAAATATCTGGAGCGACTTTTGCTAATAATCAGGCAGAGTACGATGTAGTTGCCAATGTTGAAAACGATGATGCACTGGAAACCGAAGGAAAGCTACTTCGCGGAAGTGTAGATGAAGATTCGCTATTGGGTGATGTAGGTGACGATACTTTAGTCGGGGAAACTGGAGATGATTTTCTTTTAGGCTATCTAGGTAACGATCTGCTCAACGGAGGTGGTGGCAATGATATCTACATTTTTGGGCAAGGAGATGGTCGAGATGTCATCTCTGATTATCTAGTGGAAGCTCAAGATACAGATTCTGCTATAACTGAAAGTGGTGGGGACAGTGATACGTTAGTTTTAAACTCTAGTATTACCCTCAATGACGTGAGTTTAAATCTTGAAGATGAAGACCTAGTTTTTACTTTTAACGATTCTACAGAAGATCGGATATCTATTTCTAATTACGATGATGATAAATATCGTATTGAATATTTTCACATTGAAAATCAAACCTTTTCTTTAGAGGAGATTATCAGCGAACTACTAGAATCAACTCCTACTAACAATCCTCCCGTACTTGTCAGCCCTATCGGCACTCAGACTATAGCCGAAGATAGTAATTTAAGTTTGGCGATCGCCGAAAACTTCCAAGACAACGATCCAGAAGATGTTCTCAGCTACACCGCTACTTTAGCCGATGGTAGCGAACTGCCTAGCTGGTTAAGCTTTGATAGTTCGACACAAACCTTTAGCGGTACACCTACCAACGATGATGTCGGCAGTCTCAACATTTTAGTTACTGCTACCGATATTGAAGGCGAAACCGTAAGCGATACTTTTGACCTAATCGTCGAAAATGTTAACGACCCACCTACATTAACATCTGAAATTCCCGACCTTACCGCCACCGAGGACGAACCATTTAGCTTTACCTTAGATGAAGCCACTTTCAACGATGTCGATGCCGAAGATAGCTTAACTTACACCGCCACCCTAGCCGACGGCAGCACTCTACCTAGCTGGTTGAGTTTCGACCCCACTACTCGTACCTTTAGCGGCACACCTCTAGACGAAGACGTAGGAACTTTTAGTCTATTAGTTACAGCAACAGATAACCAAGGCGCGATCGCTAGCGACAGCTTCGACCTTACCGTTAATAACGTCGAAGAAACAAGCGATCGCACTATTATCGAATACGGCAAAGTAGAAAATCTTACCGATACCCTACAAACCATTAACCTTACCACCAGCTTTACCAACCCCGTAGTATTCGTCCAGCCTCTCTCTGCCAATGACTCCGACCCTGCGATAGTAAGGCTGCAAAACATCACCAGCAATAGCTTCGACCTCCAGGTACAAGAACCCAACCATCTCGACAATATTCATAGTGCCGAAGGCGTAAGTTACTTTGTCGTCGAAGCAGGAACCTGGACGCTACCAGATGGCAAGGTCCTACAGGCAGGAACTACCGAAAGCGAAAATCAAGTTTCGCAAGGTTGGGACAATATTACTTTTAACGAACAGTTTACTAACACTCCAGCCGTATTTTCTCAGGTTCAAACCTACAACGGTATTGATTTCGTCCGTACCCGTCAGAACAATCTCAGCACTACGGGGTTTGAGTTTGGTATGGAAGAAGAAGAAGCTTTAAAAGATACAGCACATAAACCCGAAACTTTAGGCTGGATGGCGATTGAATCGGGTAATGGTAACTGGTTGGGTAATGACTATCAAATCGGGACTACAGGCGATACAGTTACCCATGATTGGCGAACCCTAAACTTTGCCTCTAACTTTGATTCGGCACCACAACTATTAGCTTCTCTCACCAGTTATGACGGACCAGATCCTGCGGGGTTACGTCATCGAAATCTAGCTACCAACAGCGTAGATTTACAAATAGAGGAAGATACCAGCTACGATAGCGAAGTCAAACACACTACCGAAAATGTCAGCTTTATGGCACTTAAAGGTGAGGGAGTTATTACAGAGAAAGCTACTACTACAGTTACCCCACAAGTCTTTGGCGAAACAGGAACTCTCAATCTCACCGACGCTGCTCAGACCATCAACCTGATTAACAGCTATGACAATCCCGTAGTATTTCTCCAGCCACTATCGGCTAACGGACCAGATCCCGCTACGGTACGCATGAACAATCTTACCGCTAATAGTTTTACCGCATCAATTCAGGAACCCAACTATCTAGTCGATGCAGGAAAGGGCGGTCATACGGAAGAAACAGTCAGTTATTTCGTCATGGAGGCGGGAACTTGGCAGCTTGAAGACGGTACGCTACTAGAAGTGGGTACTACCGAAAGTGAAGGACTGGTAGAAAAAGGTGTGGGATTCGACCCCGTTGATTTTAATACGCAATTTGCTGCTACACCCATAGTATTATCGCAGGTACAAACCGCCAACGATTCCGACTTCGTGCGGACTCGCCAGCAAAATAGCACTGTTAATGGTTTTGAGGTGGCTCTAGAAGAAGAAGAAGCTAACGCTAATTCTGGTCACGGTACGGAAACTGTAGGCTGGCTGGCTATGGAAACGGGTTCTGGTCAGTGGGGAGACTTTAACTACTATGCCGAACGTACCAGTGATACTATTACCCATGACTGGACAGCGATTGGGTTTGATAGCTTATTCAACCAGTCACCGCAGGTCGCAGCTAGCATTAGCAGTTATGATGGTTTCGATGCTTCGGGAGTTAGATACGATAACCTTACGGCTACGGGCATGGATATAAAAGTTGAAGAAGACCAAAGCTTAGATGACGAAATAATTCATACTTCAGAAATCGTTGATGTTCTAGCAGTAGAAGGTAGTGGTAGTTTGAGTGCGATTCCCGTCGAGCCAATGGCGACTGCGGGAATGACGAGTAATGCCATCGCTCCTGTGACTTTAGCTAATAATACACTTTTTGACTCGAATGAGACTTCTGGTGTAATTGGTCAGTAAATGGAAGAATTTAGCAGTGGAAGCAGTTTATCATGCTGCTTCTACGTTAATTCTGAGCCGCTGGTTCAAATCGAGACGAAATGTGCCGTAAGGATTGATATGACCGAACATTAGCGGTGTAATCGATGCCTTATCTCTTGCCGTCAATTTCTGCTGCCAATGTTGCTGTGCTAATACGCTCTGAATCATCAAAGTATTTACGTACACCAAACTTATTTGCAACAGATGCAGCGACAGCATTGATAGCTCCTGACTTTCCAGACGGTTAGAAGCAAGTTCGCCACCCTTACCGTAGAAGATAAAATCGTTGACCCCGTTCCATCGCTCGACTACATTCAAACCCTCATTAATCTCTCGTCGCAGAGCCTCCGAATCGAGATAGCGACAAAGGAAAATAGTTTTAATGGCTCTACCTAATTCTACTAAAGCCAAATAGGTCGGATGCTTGAACGGATTTCTGCTAAATCGTTTTAAGATGGCTTCGGTTTCGGCAGTACCCAATCTTAAAGCGGTGGTATACTTTACCATCTGGTCATACTGCTGGCGAATTAAGTCCCAATTTATCGGTCGAGTCAAAATCTGCTGCAAGTTCTGATAGGCATCGGCTTGACCCGCACAAAGGCGATAGAGCTTCTGTACTTTAATCCTTTTCAGTCTGGGCATTAACTGAAAACCTAACAAGTGAGTGAAGGCAAAAGCTACCTCACTCTGTCCGTGACTATCAACGTAGTTTCGTTTGACTTCCATACTGGTACAGTGTTTCAAAACCCCGTTAATCATCGCCGCTACTTCACTAGAAGAACAGGTTTTAAGCTGCGAGTAAATACAGGCAGAATTCTTTTCGACGTGCCAGTAAATCATCACCCCCCGTCCTCGATAGCGCAGATGATACTGAGTTATCAGATTCTGTTCCCAGGCAGGAAAGTGTTTGCTATCGCTAGCACAGGTAGTCGTGCCTTCACCCCAAATCTGCGGCAAACGAATCTCAAAGATGGCGTTGACAACCTCGGAAATAGCACCGCGTAACTGGTCTTTGTCGATATAGCGACGACGGACATAGACTAAATCTCGATAGTTTTCGCCATCGGTTCCCGTATTAATCTGTTTTAATCCCGTATTTGTCCCCATACCGAACAAACAGAGCAACAGTCGCTTTTGCAGGGTTTTTCTGTCGAGGATTTCTCTAGTTCCCATACTTTTAAAGTTGCGGGTAAAGTTAACTCGCAAGTCTGTCTCTTTGAGAATGTCTAAGAGGCTGGTTTTGTGCCAGAGGCGATCGATCTCTCCTTTTAGTTGCCGAACGTTAACGGGTTCGGGTGCGGGGTCAAATGGGCTGAGTCGAATCGCGCCTTTACCGCGAGGGTCAATTTTAACACCCTGGTTTTGGGGCATTCCCCGATCTAATTTCTCTAAACCCTCTGCCATCTGCTGCTGTAAGCCAGAAATAAAGGTTTCTACGTCTTCAGGAAGAGTTAGAGCCTGATAGTAAACCCGTCGTTTGGCTTCAAAGTCGGTAGGTAAATCTAAATCAGGATTGCGATAGCGATTGGCTCCGACTACCCATATCTCCTTACAGCAGAGTCTTTCTCTGAGAGCTTTAAGTACGCAGATTTCATAGTTGATGCGGTTGATTCGGCTCTGTCCTTCTGAGTCTATTTCTAGCAACATCTCCTTGGCATTATTCTTCAGAACGCCATCGATGGGTATTTCTTCGGTGGGGTCATAATATCGGGCTTTGCTGTGGGCGTATTTCTTCAAAAGCTCTATTGCTGTGATGACGGGACGATGAATATCATTGTTAGAGCGGAATTCCAGCATTTCTAGCAGTTGAGGAATCATTCTGCGGTAGTGACCCGCAAAAGAGGTTCGCATCAGATTGTGAACTCTGCGTCGATAGGATGCACCAGTCGCTTTATACTCGGCAACCAAATCTTTGAGAGTTTGAGGCGACACTATGGGAAAAATTACCTGTTCGATAATTCCATCTGGTTCGGCGATTGCTGCTTCCGCGATGCGAAACAGTAAGCCTGTTTTGCCCGACACCGCTTTAAATTCATCAATTAACTGCTTTTCGATGCGTCTTTGCGCCCTGGTATCGAGACGATGAACGATTTGAATTAGTAACTCAATCAAATTATCGGTAATTTCCTGGCTGCGTTGACTACAAAAAGCTGCCATTAGAGTGTAGCGGATAGCAGGGGGATGTTGTCTAAGAAGATAGGGGGTTTCGGTAGCTGCTCTCTGACGATAGGTTTTGACTAGCTTTGACGATTTGTCCTCAAATAAATCGGTTGGCAATTTTACAGCACGAATGCGTTTGAGCTTTTCGATTTCAGCGAGAAAACTCCCTAACCCTATTGCTCCTGGGTCAGTTTTTAAAAGAGCAAAATCCGACATTTTGATTTTGGTATTCGATGGCTCGTCATCATTTTCGGAAGCTTCTAAATCTGCTGTAGAAAGAAGAATATCGATTTGTTCGATTGACTCTGGGGTAAGTCTATTTAGCGTTTGTCGGCAAAAATCGGCTTCGTGTTGTGCTATAGCACTATGTATCAAACGCTCGACTCTTCCAGGTGTCGGTGGTTCGATTTGTAATTCTCGCCATTTCTGGTAGATAAGCTCTGTAATTGGTTCGATTCGCTGTTCGTTGGGAAGAATTTCGGCTTTTAGCCAAGTAACTATTTCTTTCCCATCGGCAATAGTAGCGGTACGAAATCCAAACAAGTTGCGAATGGCTGCACGATGATTGCTAATAGAGCGTCCCTGCCAGTCATAATCTGAGTAAGAATCAGCAGAAATTTGTAACTGTTGGGCTATATAGGTGATGACAGAAGTAGATATTTCATCTGAAGTAGGAAAACGGGCATAGGCTTGGAAATACTTGAGCAGAATGGCAAAACCAATTTGGTTAGCTCCGTTTTTACTACGAACCAGTTCTAGTTCTTGGGGTAGGAGCGTCCAGGTTTCGATTAGTTCTTCAGTATTGCCATTCGCTTTGACCATTCATCCTCTCTTCCTTTCGGGGCTTGTGATTTTAGAAATCATAAGTGGATTGGACTAGATCTAGCGAAGCTGTCATACGGGGCAATCTAGCTTGAAACCGTTACAGGATATAGGTTTCAAAATTGGAATTTTTAGATTTTAGCGATCAAAACAAAGTCAGAATTTTTGCAGCCTTTGGGTACTTCCTGCAAAATCAGCACTTTTTACCAGAGTTACTAAATTGCTGAATCACTTATATAGCAATAATTATAGCCATTATGCTAAAAAAGCAGTTTTCACTGTCTTAAACATCAAAAGCTGCAAAATTCTCCAGATTGCCCCTCATGACACTCTCGCTAGTTTTTCCCCGGATTAAGAGTTTGGCTCGAAAAAGTTTATCAAAAATACAGATTTATGATCGACTGTCAAATGTAGCCAAAAAGATGTATATGGAAAACTTATTAATGAGAGGTGAATGGAACCAAACAAATAAAAATAATTAAAGGGCTGTAACGCTGATGATAAAAGAGTTATAGAGCAAGTTGCGTGCTATGACACCAACCTTCGCTTACCGCCTTCTAGTTATCAATGAGGCAGTAGATTAAGGTCTATCTGTTGGTGTTCCAGGTTAAGTTCCATTTAGTTCTCGGTGGTGTAAAAAAGATAAAATTGTTGCCAAGTCCAGTACTGCGAAGTTATTGATACATACAGCAATTTCAATGATTGAGATCAGACCAATCCAGCAACATCAAATTAAACAAGCTAAGCAAATTGTCACGACAGTTTGCCTAGAGGTTTGGCCAGATATCCTGACCGAGGAGGAGTTGAAGCGCTATGATTCTATGTCTGATATTGAGCATATGCGCTTGCACTATTTCGACAATGGTGGTGTGTTCTTGGTCTTGGTAGACAACGAGCAGGTTGTAGGTACTGGAGCAATCCGAAAACTTGATAATGAAATTTGCGAACTTAAGCGTATGTGGTTTCTCAAAGAGTATCGAAGACAAGGATGGGGCTGGAAAATGGCTCAAAAGCTCCTTGATTTTGCTAAGCAGGCAGGTCATCGGAAGGTGAGATTAGACCTCGTAAACGAGGAGCACCAACCACAGGCACTCAAACTCTACAAAAGACTTGGCTTCTACACAATTGAGAGATATAACGATAGTTCATGCAATATATTTATGGAAAAGCTTTTATAGTGGTAGCCAAGCAGCCCTAACCTTGTGTTGGTGGGGACAGAACAGAGTTTATCGGTCGGAGTTAAGTTTATTTGCCACCGCACAACCTCACCGTTAGCCCGACCACCGTCTACTTATATGCTCTCAAATAATTTTCTCAGCTTTGTTAAAGCCGAACTTAATATATCGAGCAAACCTTTTATTTCAATCTGGTAAACGCTTGGTGAATTTGCGCTTCTGTCACTGCACCAAATCCTAAGAGAAGACAGTTCTGGCTTTTTTCTGAATGGCGATCGTAGTACTCCGAACCAGAAAAAATTTGTATTCTCTCTTTTCTAAATTGCTGAATTACAACTTCTGCATCCTGTTCGTCTGGTAACTGAATCCAAAACTGTAAACCGCCACCTGGTAAACTCCATTGCCAATCTGGAAAATCTTGCCGTAAGTAACCCGCAATAAGATTGCGTTTTACGCGATGGTTCACTCGCATACGGCGCAAATGTCGCTCTACTGCTCTTGAATTTAACAAGTCTGCTAGCCATAACTGAACAATCAGACTCGTTCCGCCTTCGATTTGCCAACGTAAATTTATTAGTGCTTGGATAATAGTTGGGTGAGCCACAATATATCCTACACGCAATCCGTTAAATAATACTTTAGAAAAGGTACCCATGTAGATTACCTTTTCCCTACAGTCGATCGCTTTAAGAGCAGGTAATGGATGGCGATCGAAGTAAAATTCACTATCATAGTCATCTTCAACGATCAGCGCATCGTTTTGTTGGGATAATTGCAGCAATTGGGTACGTCTTTCTGGTGACAGTGTAATCCCTTGAGGAAAGTGATGTTCTGGCATAACATAATGTAAACTGGCTTGTTTAGCATCGTTAGTCAGGCAAATCCCCTCTAGATCGATAGAGCAGGGTAGCCCTGTTATTCCCCGATTGATGAAGTTTTGAGGAATGTTTAAATACCCAGGAACACCATAACTAATACTGTCAGCGTAAGTAGACAATAATTCTGCCAGAAGAAAGGAAGAGTGAAGCGAGCCATTGGTAATAAAAACTCGATCGGGTGTTGTTTGTATACCTCGGTTGGGTAAGACCATCTGACAAATTGCTTCTAGCAAAGCTGGATGACCGTTACTGCGGTCGTATTCTGACAACCCAGTTGCTCCCGCATGCATTACCTTCCGAAATGCTTGTGTCATCGCCTTAAAAGGTAAATAGTCTGTCTGAACTAAACTAGGCTTAAAAGAAATTAGAGAGCGAGCTTCGATGTTTGAAATTGCAGAATCGAAGCGAGGGTAATTTGAGCTTGCTAAAGATAACCATTTGGGTAATGTCTGTTTTTTTTGACTCGGTGTAGTTACCTCAATCTTGCCAAGATCGACAACCACCGTGCCGTGTCCAACCCTACTAATACAGTAACCCTGAGCGCATAACTCTTCGTAAGCATTTACTACTGTCTGACGCGAAACATTTAATTCTAATGCTAGCTGACGAGTTGGCGTTAATCGCATTTGGGGCGTTAACTCTCCCGATAAAATGCGATCGCGAATTTGTTCGAGAATCTGCAAGTAATAAGGATGATGAGGATTACTACGATCGAGTTGAATGTGTAGCATATTGGTCTATAAAATTTGTCTCGAATTGGCTCGTTACGTTAAGCCAATTTTTCTATAGGATAGTATTCCATAAAAAACAGTGGTAAATAAAATGGTCGCAGAACTACAAAAAATTGAAATCGTAGTAAATATTTGTATTTGAAAAGCTAAATGACTACACCCCAGGTAATTACGATTCAGGTTGGCTTACCTCAAGCTTTTGGTATCAAGGGTGCATCTAATCCAATGGATCGACCTTGGACGACAGGTTTTTTCAAAACTCCAATTGAAGGAAAAATCTGGCTTGGTTCGACCAATCTTGTCGGAGATGGACAGGCAGACCTCAAGAATCATGGTGGTGTTGAGAAAGCGGTTTTAGCTTACGCAGCAGAACATTATCCAATTTGGCGGGAAAATTTGCAGTTACCAGATTTGCCCCATGGCGCATTTGGCGAAAATTTAACGGTTGTTGGACAAACAGAATCTTCTGTCTGCATTGGCGATGTTTACAATCTGGGTGAAGCAAAAATTCAAGTATCTCAGCCTCGTCAACCCTGTTGGAAATTATCTCGTCGCTGGCGAATTCGCGACCTAGCTTTACAGGTTCAGCAAAATGGACGAACTGGATGGTATTTTCGAGTGCTAAAAGAAGGAAATATTGAACCGAACCTACCATTAATCTTACAAGACCGCCCATATCCTCAATGGACAATAGCACGAGCCAATCAAATTATGCATCAAGAGAAAAGCGATCTAGAAAGTGCAGGCGAATTAGCAGCCTGTCCGCTTTTATCATCAAAATGGCAACAAACTCTGTCACGTCGTGCCAATAGACCGCTTAACTCCGAGTCTGCACCACGACTATGGGACAAAAATTAGCTAATTGAAGCCAAACAATAATCGAGATTGAGTCGTACAAACAGAAACAATAATGACAGACTATACTCAATTACCATTTAACCTACCAGTACCTCAAGATGACGGAGCAAGTTCCCATTTATTAGAAAAAAGCTTACCCGATGTTATTCTTCTTTCTACTTCTGGTAAACCAGTAGATCTATCCTACATTCAGGGTCAGGCGGTATTTTTTTGCTATCCAATGACAGGTCAACCAGGTGTTGAACTTCCTAATGGTTGGGATTCAATTCCAGGCGCGAGAGGATGTACTCCACAGTCATGTAGTTTTCGCGATCGCTATCGAGAACTTCAAACACTTGATACTCAAGTCTATGGAATTAGTACCCAAAAATCTTCTACTCAACTTGAAGCGGTAGAAAGACTTCATATACCATATGAGCTTCTCAGCGATGCAGATTTTGAATTAACAACATCATTGCAGCTACCAACTTTTGAGCTAGAAAATCTGCGATATATTAAGCGTTTAACTCTGATAGTACGAGGAAGCAAGATAGTTAAAGTATTTTATCCAATTTTTCCTCCTGAGAGAAATATTGTAGATGTTGTCGAATGGCTGAAGCAAAATAAAAGCCGATTACAAGAGTTTCCCTACCAAAAGCGATCGCGCTTTGAGCAACTACAATTTAGATAACTTTCAGAATATGGTCGGAAGTATTTTTCCTCATAAGTTCCTCAAAACTTTGCCGTACTCTTAAAAATCGACTAAAGCAATTAATTATTTAGAAAAAATCAGCCCATGAGCAACAAACAGATTTTTTTCACTCGATGAAAAGTTTTTTTTGCTGTTAACAACAATACTTCCTGGCAGTTTCTTACTAACTTGCGAAAAATATAGATGGTATCTTTTGTCAGAAACTAAAAATGAATTAAGCATCAGCAACATTAATTAGGGAAGGCAATTTTTACGGTCCGAAATACTTCCTAACTTAAAAAATTGAGAGACAGACCAAGATTTTTTGTCTCATAAAATACGCTTTAAAAAGCCAAATTTAACGCTAAAACCATTATGAATTCTGTAACTCAACCCGATATAAACCTTCAAGAATCTCTAATATATCTAAAGATTAAGTGCAAGTTTAAGGAGAAGCGGTATTACACTCAATTAACTCGACACAAAATCATCAAACCGATCTCTATAAATTTTAAATGAATCAGAAATACTCCCAAAACAAGAAATCGTTAGAAAATTATAGAGCGAAAATTGTCACCCCAGAATCTTTAGATCGACAATGGGAATGTTTGTCTGTACAAGAGGTGGTTGGCTTTTTAAACAGTAATTTAAGCACGGGATTAACTCAACAGAAAGTAGCCGAACGTCAAGAACGTTTTGGTTCTAATCAATTAACTCCCCCAAAAAAGTCCAGTCCTTGGATGCGATTTATCCAACAGTTTAACCAACCGTTGTTATACATTTTGATCGGCGCAGGAGTAGTCACCTTGTTCTTACAAGAGTGGGTAGATGCTGGGGTCATCTTTGCCGTAGTTTTAATTAATGCGATCGTCGGCTACATTCAAGAAGCCAGGGCAGAGAAAGCAATGGAAGCCTTAGCCAAGTCGATGGTAACTCAAACTAAGGTGGTTCGCGAGGGAGCGCGATCGCGACTAGCTGCCAGTTCACTCGTACCTGGAGATCTTGTTTGCTTGGAAGCTGGAGATAAAGTACCAGCCGATTTGCGGTTGCTCCAGTGTAAACACCTGCAAATTAACGAGTCTGCCCTCACGGGAGAATCTCTCCCAGTAGATAAAGACAGTAAACCCCTTAAAGAAGCAACCTCCCTGGCCGATCGCCTTAATATGGCTTATGCGGGTACGATTGTCACCGCAGGGCAAGGACGGGGAATTGTAGTGGCGACAGGCGTTGCCACCGAGACGGGCAAAATCTCTGCCCTTATGGAACGACAAACTAATCTCACCTCTCCCATCGTGCGGAAACTAGAAAAATTTAGTTGGCAACTGCTGTATGTTTTTCTCGGGTTAGCAGCACTAATTATTGTCGTAGGATTGGGGCAAGGAGAATCATGGCTACAGATGTTTCAGACTGCGGTTGCTTTAGCGGTTAGTGGCATTCCCGAAGAACTACCCCCATTGGTGACAATTATTCTCGCCATTGGAGTTTCTCGCATGGCTAGCCGTCATGTCATTATTCGTAAACTGCCAGCCGTAGAAACTTTGGGGAGTGCCACAGTGATTTGCTCTGATAAAACGGGGACGCTTACCGAAAACCAAATGACCGTTGAAGAGATTTATGCAGGGGGACAGCACTATCGGGTTACGGGAACGGGGTATAACCTTGAGGGTGAAATTTTACAGGATAACCAGTCGATTGTAATTGAAGCAGATCGAGGGCTGCGGGAATGTTTGCAGTGCGGATTATTATGTAATGATTCTCATCTCCAAGTACGAGACGGGCGATCGACAATTGAGGGAGATCCGACTGAAACCGCAATGATCGTCGTGGCACACAAAGCCCGGATGCACCGCGCTACTTTAGAACAGAAATTACCGCGAATAGATGTGATTCCCTTTGCCTCAGAATATCAGTACATGGCAACTCTTCATCAAAACTCAAGGGGAGACAAAATAATTTACGTCAAAGGCTCTACGGAAGCGATTCTCTCTCGCTGCGATTCTGGTGAGAATAACGGAGCGCAAGCTATTGAATCTATAGCCGAACAGATGGCTCGGCGAGGATTACGAGTGTTAGCCCTAGCTAGAAAACCTGTTAATTCTCAGCTTAACCATTTGGCTCGAAAACAGATCGATCGCGGTTTAACTTTTTTGGGCTTGCAAGGAATGATCGACCCGCCTCGACAAGAGGCTATTCGGGCAGTAGAAGCTTGTCAGACGGCGGGGATTGGGGTCAAAATGATCACTGGCGATCATGCAGTTACCGCTAGCGCGATCGCATCGAAACTGAACCTAAGCTCAGGAGAGATACAGGCACTCACGGGCAAAAATTTAGAGCAGATAAGCGATCGGGAATTACAAAATGCTGTAGAAGACACTGTAGTATTTGCGCGAGTAGCACCGAAGCAAAAACTGCGCTTAATTGAAGCACTGCAAGCCAAAGGCGAAATTGTAGCGATGACGGGAGATGGAGTAAATGATGCTCCAGCCCTCAAAMAAGCCGATATTGGCATCGCGATGGGCAGAAATGGCACGGAAGTAGCCAAAGAAGCTGCCGATATTATCCTCACAGATGATAATTTTGCTTCTATTGAAGCTGCGGTGGAAGAAGGGCGAACGGTTTACCTCAATTTGCGGAAAGCGATCGCTTTTATTCTCCCAGTAAATGGCGGAGAGGCACTAACGATTTTAGCTGGGGTACTCTTAGGGAGCGCACTGCCAATTTTGCCCCTACAAATTCTCTGGGTAAACATGGTGAGTTCTTCTTCTCTGTCAATTCCCTTAGCCTTTGAACCGCAGCCAAAAAACCTGATGCGATCGCCACCCCGTCCTCCTAATGAACCTCTACTTACGAGTAGTACACTTTGGCGGATTGCGATCGTTTCCTTGTTTAACTGGGCAGCCACCTTTGGCATATTTGAATGGATAGTAGCAACTACAGGAGAGGAAGCCCTAGCTCGTACTATGGCGGTGCAAACCCTAGTAGCAGCAGAAATCTTTTATTTGCTCTGTATCAGCCGTTTTATTCCCTCTTTGGAAGCGAAAATGCGCGATGATCTCCACGGATCGATCGCTTATGCCCCTGCGGTTGGAATTATATGCGTTGTGGTTTTACAAATACTCTTCAGCCAGTTACCCGTGATGAACGCTTTATTTGAAACCGTTCCTCTCAGTTTGACTCAATGGCTAATCTGTCTGGGCGCAGGCTTACCCGTGGTGATTTTTGCCTTGCTTTTAAAACGCTTTAAACCGTTAGGTTAAACCAACGGTCACAGCACAAAGGCGATTCGTTTCGCCGCATGTGTCCGTCGTTTTACGGCGGAGTAATCTGTGACTCATCTGTTTGCTTGGTTATTGACAAAATGACCTTATCAACACATACACTGTTACCAATTGAAATTCTGTAATTTTTGATACAAATGAACGCTCAAATAGTTAAACTCAATTCTTCTTTAATCCCCGAAATTAAAAGTCGCCTCAAAGCAGGGGAAGTCATCATTCTTCCTACAGATACCGTCTATGCATTGGTCGCTAATGGCAACGATACCGAGGCTGTCACTCAACTCAGACAAATCAAAGCCTTTACTTCTCTCCAACCTCTAGGGGTATTCACCTGCAAAGAAAAAGCAGAGCAAGTGGTGGAAGTAGATCGACCCGCTCTACAAATGATGAATCATTTCCCCTATCCCGTGACAATGATTATGCGGGCAAAACCTACTTTATCTGAGGTAGTAACCAACGGATTTAAAACTGTTTTTGTCACCTGTCCAGATAAATTCATTTACGATCTCATCATGGAAATACCTTTCCCCATTGTGGGAACTTCTGCCGCTTTTGCAGGCATTCAAGCAACCAATGCCCAGCTAGCAGCCAAGTTTTTTGGCGACAAAATTGATTTTATTGTCGATGGTGGTGAGAGTAAACATGGCAGAAGTGGCACTTTAGTGGATTTTACCGTGGAAGTGCCAACTATTATGACTTATGGCACAGTTTCCGTAGACGATCTCAGACCTTTACTTCCTCAAATCGTTCTTCCTTCCCATATGATGAAGTAATAAAGGGCTGCGCCCTAGCTTTAAGCCAATTGCTTTAAGCTGTAAACTTAATCGTGATTGAGGTTTTGCACCCCTCCTGATTCAAAACTAGAGGTCTTAAACCCAAAAGCTATGAGTTTAAAGCAATTGGCGCAGGTAGTAATTAAAAGACTTAGAGCTTATAACTTAGAGCTTAATAATTTGCGGGAAGTATTAATTTAATATCGTAGGTGTCACGTACCAAAAATGGAACTTGTAGTTTATGGTTTACTAGCTTTAGCTCCAATTATAACGGTCTTTTTATTGCTAGTAATTGCTAGACGCTCGGCAAAACAGGCTATGCCAGTAGCCTACATAGTCACAAGTGCGATCGCCCTATTTGTCTGGCAAGTTCCTTTAGCTGCGATCGCTGCTTCTACTATCCAAGGCTTAGTTATGGCAGCAGAAATTCTCTACATTATCTTTGGCGCGATCTTGCTGTTGAATATTTTACGAGAATCTGGAGCGATCGCTACTATTCGACGCGGACTATTAGCGGTTTCTCCTGACAGGCGCATTCAGGCAATAATTATCGTCTGGCTGTTTGGCAGCTTTTTAGAGGGTGCATCAGGCTTTGGTACTCCTGCTGCTGTCTGTGGTCCTTTATTAGTAGCTTTGGGTTTCCCAGCTTTAGCTGCTGTTACCATTGCCTTGATTGCCAACAGTACCGCTGTTGTTTTTGGAGCGGTAGGTATTCCAGTTTTATTGGGAATTAATACGGGGTTAGAGGGAGCAAGTATAGTCAACAACTACATTGCCGAACAAGGTTTTACCTACGCAGAGTATTTCAAGTTAATTGTGATTAGGATCGGGGTTTTGAATAGCATCATTGGCACTTTAATTCCCCTATTTATGGTCTGTACTTTAACTCGCTATTATGGTGAACGTAAATCCTGGCAAGAAGGATTAGCTGTAGGCTGGTTTGCCTTATTTGCAGGATTGGCTTTTACTGTTCCTTCGACTTTGACAGCAATCTTTTTAGGTGCAGAGTTTCCTTCATTAATCGGTGGCTTGGTAGGTCTAGCAATTGTTGTTCCAGCAGCACAAAAAAGATTTTTAACTCCAAAACAAGTTTGGGATTTTCCCCCAAGAGAAACTTGGTCGGATGGATGGTCGGGCAGCTTGACTGCAGCGATCGATAATGAAGCGCGATCGGATCTTAGTTTACTAAATGCCTGGACTCCTTATGTCTTAGTAGGCTTGTTTTTAATGCTCTCTAGACTGCCATTTTTACGGTTTCAGGGGTTGCTTCAAGTACTTAAGGTCAACTCATCTAGTTTATTGGGAACAGAAATAGGGATTAACTCCCAACCTCTTTATCTCCCAGGAACAATATTTATCTTGGTGGCAATTCTGACTTATTTCCTGCACCGCATGAAGAGAAAAGCAACGATCCGAGCAACAGTTAATGCAGTTTCCACTTTAACAGGAACAGCCCTGGTTTTAGCTGCTGCCGTACCGATGGCGAGAGTATTTATCAACTCTGGCTTCAATGAATCCAATCTTGCCAGTATGCCTGTAACCCTAGCAGATGGTGTTGCTAGTTTGGCAGATTCTAGCTACCCGTTTTTTGCTCCCATTATTGGTGCGATGGGTTCTTTTATCGCTGGTAGTGCCACCGTCAGCAACATGATGTTTTCCCTATTCCAATTTGGAGTAGCTACCAAAATTGGTGCTTCGGGAGCGGTAGTTACTGCATTACAAGCGATAGGTGCTGCTGCGGGTAACATGATTTGTGTGTCTAATGTGGTTGCTGCTTCGGCTACTGTGGGCTTAAGCGGTTGTGAAGGATTGCTAATTCGCAGAGTATTATTGCCCCTGACTTATTATCTGATGGTCGCGGGTATTTTAGGCGCGATTGCCATCTATCTACCGAGAATTGTTTAAATCTTAAAGCGATCGATGTAACTGAGTTAAGTTATGAAACGTTGACTTTGCTAAAATGTCGATAATTTTGTTAATTTAGATACAGAAAACAATTTTAATTTATGTGTAAGAGTACCTTTTAACGATTGGGAAAGAATTATGACGATGCAAAAATCAAGTAAGCCAAAATCTACAGTGCAATGGTGTTCGATTCCTCTCAATCGGACTCTGGGAAGAACAGCTATGCCCCAACCACAGTCAGATACTTGGGTGCAACTATTAGAACCAGAATCATTTAGTCCTCTCTGTCATGACGAGGCTTTGCTGCTTTGCCAAATATCAAACTGGGAATGGGCTGCTTGGATTCCCGATCACGGTGAAGCCGTGATTAATATCGAGCAATTTTGTTGCCCAACTAGGTGAAAAACTTTGATGATTCTAGTTCTTGTCCTGCTGCTTTCCCCCCTTCAATCCTAGGAGGAAAACCTTTGACATTAGTATATCCGAGCATTTGGAGAGCCATAACGCCCATTGCAGTTCGATAACTCGACGCACAGTAAAGTACCACAAGACGATCTTTAGGAATTTGGTCAAGGTTTTGAGTTATATCTCGCAACGGAAGATTAATTGCTCCTGTTCTCATTTTATCAACCTAAATATAGGCAAATTATCTCGATTGAGTCTTGCTTTAAACCCACATTTCGCGAGTTGCATTATACTTCTAACAAATTGCATTCAAATCCATTGCCTTGAGGTAGTTTTAGCAATTTGAGTCAAAATAATGTCATCGCGAAAAATCAATAATAGTTCAAGATGTGACAATGAAAATCTGACGAAATTAGCAATATTTACGATAATCTATTGTGCTTCATTAGTAACGTGCGAAATATTTAAAAATTCGGTTATTGATTTTTTTCCTAACTATCCCTGCAATATGAGGACTGACAATGGGAAAATCCAGTTTAAACTCATAGTAATTAACGGTTTCTAGCCCAATTTGTTGAATAATTTCTCCAGTTTGGCGGTCGGGGTGGCAGTTATCAAACAGAGTTTTCCAAACTGGTTTGATACCATCTTGAACTCTCCGCGTCCAAGTGCCACATTCTCCTGCAATGTGTTCGATGAAGATAAAATCGCCTCCTGGTTTGAGGATGCGTTTAATTTCTTGAAGGCTACGGTAAAGTTGGCTAACCGAACAGAGAACGTGGGTACTGACAACCGTATCGATGCTTTCATTCTCCACTGGTAAGTCTTCTGCTGTTCCTTGATGCAGTTCGATGTTCGAGAGTTTCTGTTGTTGTGCCTCTCGTTTTAAGTAAGGATACATATAGACATTAGGTTCGACACCAATCCAGTGAATGTTATTAGGATAATAAGCCAGATTAGCTCCCGCACCAGGACCAATTTCCAAGACTTTATGCTGTAAATTTCCTAAAAGTGCTTGTTTAAGTTCTCCTAAGCTTTCATACTCAGGGCAATCGATTAGCTTAATCCCGTAATCATCGGCAGCATTCGCTTTTCCCATGCCCCAAGCAAACAAACGTTTTTGAATAGTTGATAGATTCATATGATTTTTTAAATTTATTTAGGGTTTGCTTTTATTACAGATATGCCAAAGATTTTGTTAGTTAACTTGACGTACTAAGCTACGGATTGCACTTGTTGAATAATATATTTCAAAGTAATAATTAGGGCGATTTGCGCTTTTTCCTTCGCCCCAATTAAAGCTAAAAAACTACAAATTACCGATTATCTTTTGTACAATCTGCACTCCAGTAATCGCTTGCCAGCTAAATAATGCTAAAAGTATCGCGTTGAGGGAGATATGACTATAACGAGCTAAGTCATTTCCTTTTTGCATATACGGGACTAAAGAAGCAGAGGTCGCAATGAGTCCTACCATACCCAAACCCACCAATAAGTGAGGTCCGACTATTAATTTACCGTTATTGATGTAAGTTACTGCCATTCCGCCTAAAGCTCCTATCACCATAAAAGCCAATAAAATTGAACCGACTCGATGATGTCTGTTGCTAAAATTTTTCTTAACCAACTCTTTGCGGATTTCTTTTGGTGCATTGCGAGTATGGCGAATTTGCCAACCGAGATATAGGGCATAAATAGCAGTAAAAAACAGAATCCATATCACAAGAGGATGAATAAATTGCGACCAAGTAATGATAAATGACATTTGAAACCTCTTTTAAATTAAACAGTTCTGCCTAAGTCGATCGTTGGCAAGTGGTAGCCGTGTCCGTAAAGGTCTTGACGGCGTAGCGAAGCCATGCCATTAGGCTTATCGCTTTTGCTGTTATGTCTGCGTTGGCGATCGCAAGTTTGGGATAGTTTTTTGACTAAAGAATTTTCGAGGTAAGTAATAACAGCTAGATCGGGTTCTCTTTCTGAAGTCACAATGCCCTCAATTCCCTGATCCTCTAAACGGTTCATCAATCCGCATCCTATTCCTCCAGAAATCAAAACTTGAATATTATTTAAAGCCTGGGGGATATGAGGAACAGTATTCAAAAAAGTTTCTTCTTTGGACAACTGCAAAAGCTCTTTGCTAAGAATTTCTTTGGAGTTTACTTCGTAAATCCAGAAGTTTTTACATCTCCCTGTATGACTTGTGATGTTGGTTTTATTCTGACTGGCAACGGCAATTTTCATGGCAATAAAATTGATTATTGAGAATTGTAATTACTGAATAATCTCAGTAAGTTAGGTTGAGCGATCGCTATTAGGTTAAAAGCGATATAGTAGGTTCTTGAGCGAGGCTTTCAGGGACTTGAATTCATTTCAAAAAGCCTCTTAGTGAGGTACACAGAGCCTATCGGCTCAAAGCTGCTTCAAGAAGCGATCGCGCTATGAACAATGATGCATTTTAAATAGCTGGCTAGCTAAAGCAACTTAAGAAAATTTATGGATATTGGAAGCGTCCATTGCTTGAATTCCCAAGTTGACTCGGTTAAGCAAGGTTGGCATCAGTTGGGATGACTTTACCGCTAGCATCTAGAATGGACTGGTTAGAATTAAATCCATTGAAGTTGAAAGCTATAGTGCCGATTCTTACGGCAAACCAAATACCAATAGTAGGTAAAGCTGCCCAAAGAAAATGTACCGAGCGACTATTATAGTTTTTTACTTACGTCTTTTCTTATACTTGCAAAAAAGATAAACGATACTATAAAGACTAAACAAAAACTTTGAGGAACTTATGAGGAACAAAAAAGATTTTTCCTAACAATTGCTCGGTATTAAAATGATTGTAAATCGACTTGGCAGATAAGCTTTCACGCATTTAATTTGACGAGCGACCCCGCGTCGGCGCAGCTGGAGACTGCCGACAGCTTCGCTGGCGAATCGCTCCAGCGATTGACGCAAGGGAATGCGCGAGTTGCTTGTTTTGGCTGACGGGGGGACTGGGAGAAAGGGAGACGGGGAGAAAGTTTAACTGTATTTTGCCTAATTAAATAATATGCAGTTTAAATGACGAACAGCTTATATTTTTTACTAATTAGCTTCTTATGCAAACACAATTTTGGATTCTGGCTCATGACCGAGATAGAGCCAAGCAGCAGCTTTCAAAACGATTTGCGAGTAAAGAATTTTCTGAATCTCTAAACTGGGAGCGCGATTAGCAGTAGTTCGATAAGAGGCAATTTCTCCGCTTAAACTAAAGTCGGAGTTGTTTTTGTAGTGATCGTAATCGTGAATGGCTTGAAAAGCGAATCCACAAAAAGGATTAGGATAAACCTCAGTGTCGTAGCTTTGAGCGGAAACATAAAGGCGATCGCGAGCCAGGTCGTCCAACATTTCTTGAGCGGTTTCATAACGCTCAAAATCAGAAGGAACGATATTAATCGGAAGCTGTTGAAATTCGCCCATAAGCCAATTACAAAGTTCTTGCCGAGTTTCGTCAGAAATTTCGGCTGGTTTCCCATTTAAGTAAATTTTGGCAAGTTTTTCTAGTTTAAGTGTCATCTTATCTACCCCCTTAAACTTAATCTGCATCTGGGACAGAGCGATCGCTGTCTCCATTCCATTTTAATCTTGCCAAATTTTTTGAATGACTTCCTTGAGCTAGATTATAATCAGAGGGAAATTATTTAATCTATCTCTTCAAAACCAAGTTCTCTTAAATAAATTACGGTTCTTCACAAATTCCTCAAATTGTTTTTTTAGCCTCAAGTTAATCATGCTCGATCTCATTCCTTGAGCTAGCTCATAGAAATCGATGAGAATTCTTTTCAAAATAACAGTAGAGCAACAGTAATCTAGCAAGCAGCTCGTGCTGTTTTTTCCCTAAATAGTAAACTGGATTTAAACCCCGTCCAGTTTGAAAACTGGAGTTTTGGCTCAAAATCAAATAGGCTGATTAAGAGAAGAAAAATAAGATCGATTTGATGTTAAAAGTAGATTACGCTCGTTGGAATCAAAGCAAAGAGTTATTAAGAACAGAGGCATTGGCTGCCAAACATCCTCGAACAAGAGAGAGACTGATGGCATTGTATGAAATTAGTGAAGGGAAAAGTGCTACAAAGGTAGGGGAACAAACCCGAAGAAATCCCCAAACAGTAATGGAATGGGTGCATCGTTATAATCAAGAAGGTCTCAAAGCCGTCGAGTATCAAAGAACGGGAGGAAGAAACCCTTTTTTTCCGAAACGGTGCGAAAAGATTTAGGGAATCAAATCCAGAAAGCTCTTTTAAGGTCAGCATTAGCACCACAAGAAAGAGGGAGGAAATCTCAAGGGTTTCCACGTTGGACGTTAAAAAGATTCGTCCACTGGCTGAAACAGAAGTGGAAGATAAATTGTTGTCGAGAGACAGTCAGAAAAACTCTTAAGCAGATGGGTTTTTCCTGGAAGAAAGCGAAGAAGTTGCTTAATAAAGGCAATACCGCCAAAAGAGCTGAATTTGTCGAACAAATTACTGAATTATTAGAGGATGCACTTCATCAAAAGCGATTAATTATCTATATTGATGAAGCCCATATACATTTAGATACCGATGAAGGTTACGGTTGGTCAATTCGGGGAGAAAGGTTTTGGGTCAGCTCTAGTTCTCCTGGAAGAAAGAAAGTCTCTTTTTATGGTGTTTACCTCTATAATCAGGCGCAAACCAGAATTTTTCCTTATGAGAAAGCAGAGAAAATTAATACCATTGATGTTCTCAAAAAGTTGCGAGTCGAATTTCCCCAGCAACAAATAACTGTGGTTTGGGATGGCGCACCATATCATCGTGCTAAAGTGGTCACCGAGGCAGCATCAGCAATGGACATCCATCTTCTACAATTACCTGGCTATAGCCCAGATTTTATGCCTGTCGAACATCTTTGGCAATGGCTCAGAGAAGACATAACTTATCATGTTTGTTATGACCAACAACAAGAGTTAATTTCTGCTGTTGCTGATTTTCAGCATCTAATTAATACTACTCCACTGTTTTTAAGCGATCGCTTGTGGGTTAAAAAACACCTCGATCCAGAAGAAGAAAAACTACGGTTTTCAAAGTAGATGCGGTTTAATGTCAACAATATGGAGGACATGAAATTATGGCAACTATAAATCGGACAGCTAACGCCGTCTGGAATGGAAACTTAAAAAGCGGCGACGGACGGATCGATACTACCAGTGGAATTTTAAAACAAACGCCTTACAGTTTTACCACGCGCTTTGAAGACTCCCCTGGCACTAATCCAGAAGAGCTACTAGCAGCCTCTCATGCCGCCTGTTATAGCATGGCGTTTGCTCTGACGCTGAGTAACAAAGGCTATCAGCCAGCTAGCATTGATACGCGACCAGTCTGCACACTAGAATCTCAAGCAGATGGCAGTTTTAAGATTACCAAAATTCATCTTGAAACCAAAGGTCAAGTTCCTGATATGAATGCAGAAACCTTTCAGCAGATAGCACAAGAAGCTGAGGCAGTCTGCGTTATCTCTAATGCACTGCGGCAAGGGGTAGAAATCGAACTAGATGCCTCTTTAGCATAACTAAATGTTGCGCCACCGAGCAAGAAAAATTGTCTGCGATTTAAATACATGGTCTTTTAAATTCGGTTTTAAATTGATGAGAATAATCAAGCAATGTCAATTATTTTTCCAAAGCTAAGTCTGGTTTCTCTGTCAGTTGTTCCCCTTGTTGAAAAGCAAAACGTAACAGAGGAGGAGCAACAAAGGTAGACAGAATTACCATAATAATGATTGCTGCTTGTAAAGGTTTATCTAAAACGCCGTTAATCTCACCAACACTAACAAAGGCTAAGGCAACTGCACCACGAGGAATCATGCCAATGCCAATGGCTAAACGATTGATTTTTTCTTGGCCAAAAACAGCAAAACCAGCGATCGTTTTACCGATAATAGCTACCAAAATTAAGAAAGCTGCGATCGCCAATCCCTGAAAATTACCCGAACTGGTAGGATTGAGGACACTAAGATTGACTTTTGCACCTATAGATACAAAGAAAATGGGTACTAAAATATCGGCAATCGGAATAACCTGTTGGTCTAGTTCTTTACGTTTGTCAGTTTCATCTAATACCAAACCAGCAGCAAAAGCACCCAAAATTGCTTCTAAACCAACTGTATTAGCTAAAAACGCCATCAAAAAGGCAAAAGTTAACGCAGGGATAACTAACTTACCTCTAGTTTGTAACTTATCGGCAATCGCCATAAAGCTGTTGTTAAAAAATTTACCTAAAAAGACCGAACCTAATAAAAAAGCAGTGGCACTAATAATTAAGTAAACCAAGTTGAGCAGATCGACATCTCCAGTTTTGGCTAAAGATGCCACAACTGCTAAAATAACAATTCCAATAACATCATCAATTACCGTTGCGCCGACAATAATTTGACCTTCGATAGATTTTAGCTGCCCTAACTGCAACAGCAGCCTAGAAGTTATACCAATACAGGTAGCAGTTAATGCTGCACCGACAAACACCGCAGGAATAGTTGGTAGACCAAAAATCAACATCAATCCAGCTGTAGCTGCGACAAAAGGAACAATAACACCAACAACTGCTACAACTGCTGCTTGAGAACCTACTTTTTGTAATTCTCTTAAATCCGACTCTAGACCGATTTCAAATAAAAGTATAATTACTCCAAGTTCGGCTAAAATCGAGATTACCTTACTAGAGAGAGCAAACACTTTCTCGGCACTTTCAGGATTTAAACCAGCGATCTGCTGCAAGATAATTATGACAATCGAATCGCTGGCTACTGCGCCTGTTTCGGGAAATATTAATAGGTGCAAAGCCGAAACTCCGACTACTACACCCGCAACTAATTCCCCTAATACGGGAGGTAAATCGACTAATTTAGAAAGTTCTCCTCCTAGTTTGCTAGCTAAATAAATAAAGACAAGACTCAGTAAAACTCCTGCCAAAACCATTGACGTGGTTTCAGCATTTGGTGTAGTTGCTAGCAATGGATTGTAAAATACAAAATTGGGGGATAATTGATTATGATGTATCGATTCTAAATAGATCACAGTTATTTTTTACTCGATTAAAATGCTGATGTTTTGAATCAAAAGTCAGCAAGGCTGTTATTTCTTTCGAGAAGGTTTTGGTTTAGTTATAACCTTGACCGAACCATTAACCATAGTTTGACAAGCTAAACGATAATTATTTGGTTTCTTCTTCAATTTACGTTTTTCAAAATCTGTTTTTGGGGACAAGTTTTCCATTCCCTCGGCGATTTTAACCACGCAAGTACCACATTGTCCATACCCACCACAGTTTCTTAGTTTACCTCCCAGAGTATAAATATCAACTTTATTTTGAACAGCTTTCTCACGCAAATTAGAACCTATAGCTGCGATTACGAAGTTATCCGAAGGCATCGCTTCTATATCTTCTTTTACAAAGGTAATAGTCGTCATAAAAATTCTCTTTTGTTAAACTCTAGTTTATTCTTTTTTGCAATGTTTTGTTTTATTTTGTATAGGTAATATTTAATTTTTGTTTTTGTATTTATGTTAATTACCTATTGAATTTACTGCGCTTTTCATTTGGGTAGACCACAAAAATTTGACTTTATCAGAAGCTAAAAGCCAATGGCTAATGGCTAATAGCTACGAACTAGTTAATTAAAAACGGAGTTTACTCAATTGAAAACGTCTGTAATTAAAAGCAATAAATTGCTACTACATATGTCAAAAAGTCTCCTATTATATAAAAATTCCAATAACAAACTGGTTTACAAGTATTAACACCGCGAGAGATGCTCTCACAGTCATAACTAACAGTAGGCATAATTTTTCATTTATTAAATATTCAAATCTTCTACCGACAATTTAAGTAGTCCCTAGAAAAAAATCGATCGCAACCAGACATTTTTTGGTTCACTGTCATCTAAGTTAGATATTAGAAAAAAGTTTTGAAGAACTTATGAGGAGCAAGAAATAATCTGAATTAGTCTTACGATCGAAAATCAGAATCGCTAGTTTTATGCACAATAAAAACCGAACAGGGAGCATGATGGGTTACATAATTACTCACACTTCCCAGAAACATCTCATTAATACCTGTTAAACCTCTGCTACCAACCACGATTAGATCTGCTGACCATGTTTGAGCTAAGTTACAAATAGTTTCCCCAGGATCGCCTAAAGTTTGGGTGAATTCAGTGTCAACTCCTACTGCTGTTGCTTCTCTAACGAAAGATCGCATTACTTTTAGTCTTTGCTGCTGTTGCCGTTCGAGTTCTTGCCAGTGTCGATCGTAAGCTTCTAAAATGGATGAGTCTAGGCGATCTCTTTCTCGTTTTGAGTCAAGAGACGGACTTGAATTGTCTTTTTCTTCACTAGATAGAACGTGCAGCAGCATTAAGCTTGCTCCTGTCGTTTTTGCTAAAGATACAGCAGTTTCAAAAACATTTCTGCTTGCGGTTGAACGATCTATTGCCACTAAAATTTTGTCAAACATCTCAATTTTGGCGTTGCTGATTTGGTAATGGTATCCAATATTTTTAAGATTTAAGATCTATATTTTTCGCCAACAATTAGCTCAAAATCATTACCTATTCAACAACGCCATTAGTCTTTACTATTGCCATCGATTATGGCTGATTTCCCGTATCTATTTAATTAAATGTGCTTCTAAAAACCAGAGACGTTTATCGATCGTTCGCGAAATTTCGGTATACAAATCGGCAGTGTCGGCATCGCCTAATTCATCGGTAGTATCGATCGCATCACGCAGGTGTTTGGCATAGGCCCCGTAGCGGTCTGCTAAAGCGGTAACGTGTTCTACACCACCAACTGCATCGAGCGGGTATTCGGGTAAAATCGAATTCTCAGTAGCAATCCGAGCCGTTCCCATAGCCGTACCAGCCAAAGCCGTTACTCTTTCTGCCACCATATCGGTATATTCTTCCAACTCGGTTGCCATTTCATCAAACAGTTCGTGTAGTTGGTAGAAATCCATACCTTTGACGTTCCAGTGTGCTTGTTTAGTTTGAGTTTTTAGATCCAAAGTAGCAGCAAGAGTTTGATTTAGTATTTCAGTAACTTCCAGACGGGTGTTTTCTGCTAGATCGATTCTACTAGAATAGAGTTGTGTTTTGTTAACTGTAGATACCATATGTTTGATTCTCCTTTGTATTTGATTTAAACCTCAATATTTGTCAATTAGCTAAAAACAATGTTCAAAACCATCATGGCGACAAATTCGTTTTAGTCTCCTCAATTTCTCTAAGCTACTGTGCGAGAATTCTCCTCAACTAAATGCTGGAAATTCTCAAGCCAGCTATCAAATTCTGTAACATAGTTATATCCGCAAACCGTTAAAAGCGATCGCTCGTCAATAATTTCTAATATCCGTGCTGCACGTTTACGTGTCTCGTCTTGCGGTCCAAAAGGGTTAAATCGCATCTTAGACCCTGGAGGAAAGGCATAGTCGCAAATAAACAACACCTTGTCATAGATGTACAGAGTAAAACCTGGCGTATGTCCGCCTATATGGAAAGCTTCAATACCATGCTCGCTAAAGTCACCCTTAAACTTTCGATCGACTGGAAATTGTCTGACAAGTGGATGTTTAGCATCGAGAGCGTGCAGGTAAACTTTCGTATCCCAGGCTTCACGATACTGGTTGGATGCACCTATAAAATCCTTGTGGGTGAAGTAGATGGCTTCTACTGGTTTTAAATCGGGATCGAACACCGATGGACAATCGATCCAGACAGCAGCATCATCTGTTTCAATGCAATAAGCAGCGTGTTCTAAACCAAGTCGAGGCACCAATCGCAACTGCGTAACGTAGTCATTTACGCGATACGGTGTTACTCGATAGATCTGCTGTGCCTCATTCCAAGAGATAAACTCATTATGATTTGCTCCGCAAAACGGACAAACATCAGGTATATCGCCAATCATGTTATAGCCACAAACTTTGCAAATAGATTGATTATGATTCATTTCCTATTTCTCCGAAAAGATTGGGTTTTTTGTTGTTTAAAAGTAGGGACGTTTCGCGAAACGTCCCTACAGAAGTTAATTCTCGTTGCTTGTCTTGAAACGATCGAAAATCATAATTGACCGAGGGAGAGGGGTTGTTAGTATTATGCACAATAAAAACCGAACAGGGAGCATGATGGGTTACATAATTACTCACACTTCCCAGAAACATCTTTTTAATACCAGACAAACCTCTGCTACCAACCAAGATTAGATCTGCCGACCATGCTTGAGCTAAGTCACAGATGTCGCGTCCAGGATTGCCCCAAAATTGGGTAAAATCAGCATCAACTCCTGCTATTCTTGCTTCTTTGACAAGCGATCGCAAAAATTCTAATCCTTCTTCTTCAAACTTCTGCCACTGTTCTTCATGCGCTTTGAGGAGTGATTCGCTGATTACGCTGTATCTGATACCAGAGTAGACAAACAGAGTTGGATCTTGCTTTTCTTCATTCGCTAGAATATGCAGCAGCATCAAACTCGATCCAGTTGTTTTTGCCAGAGATACAGCAGTTTCAAAAACATTCCTGCTTACGGTTGAACGATCTATTGCTACTAAAATTTTATTAAACATCTTAGATTACCTCGCTTAAATAATATATAGGCAAGTAATTTGAGGAACTTATGAGGAAAATTTTTCCTAGAAAACATAGCGACCGTACATCATTAACTTACAATAAGCTTGCTAGAGTAAAGAAAAACCTCAAATTATGCTCAAAACTTTAGATGAGACTTTTATTAGTAGACGATGATGAAGTGTTGGTAGATGCCATCGCTAACCATCTCATCGCTCAAAGATATGCGGTGGATATTGCCACAGATGGCGAGGAAGCATGGGAATATATTGCGCTTTTCAACTACGATTTTGTGGTTTTAGATGTGATGCTGCCAAAAATTGATGGCATCAGTCTGTGTAAAAAACTTCGCGATCGCGATTATAGTATGCCCATTCTGATGTTAACCGCACGCGATCGCAGCACCGATCTTGTTGAAGGTTTTAATGCGGGGGCTGATGATTATTTAGTCAAACCGTTTAATTTTGACGAGCTTACGGTGCGAATTCATGCCTTGCTGCGTCGAGAAGCACAAGCTTTGACTTCGGTATTAAAATGGGGTAATTTGAGTCTCGATCTCAATAGCTTAGAAGTAATCTATGATGAGAAACCGTTAAATTTAACAGCAAAAGAGTATGCTTTACTAGAGCTATTTTTACGCAATCATAAGCGCGTTTTTAGTCTTGATGGAATTATTGAAAGCCTCTGGAGTTTTGAAGAACCGCCCACGGAGGGAGCAGTCAGAACACACATCAAAACACTACGTCAAAAATTGACAGGGGCAGGTGCAGCCAAAGATTTGATTGAAACAGTTTATGGCATAGGTTATCGTCTTAAACCACTACCAGATTCAACAGAAAAACAAACTGAAACTGAATCTAATTCCGCAGCGCAATCGCCCGATCCTGAAATTGCTGCTATTTGGATGCAACACAAAGATGCCATGTCCGATCGCCTAGCTGTTTTAGAAAATGTAGCGAAGGCTTTAAAAGAAGATAATTTCAATAAAGCATTAAAACCAGAAGCGATCTTAGCAGCCCACAAATTAGCTGGTTCTCTAGGAAGTTTGGGGTTTGAAGATGGCTCGAAGCTAGCCCGAAAACTAGAAGATTTTCTGACTCTTGAAACTTTTTCCCAGGCAGAACAAATCGAGCCTTTTAATAAATTAGTTAATAACTTGAGAGATAAATTCGACCGTTACGAACCTGGTTCTAGTTCGGTTTTAGAAACCTCTCCCTTATTATTAATTGTGGACAACGACCGCAATTTTACACAGCAATTAGCAACCCAAGCAGCAGCTAATAATTTTCGGACGGCGATCGCGACAACTGCATCAGAAGCACGAGAAATAATTCAGCGAGATACCCCTGCAATTGTTTTACTCAGGATATTTCAGATTAGAACCAAAACGGATCGAGATAGTCCGATAGATAGTTTAGATTTACTAGCACAACTACATCAGCAAATGCCCTTATTGCCCATTGTGGTAATTGTTTCGGAAACAGCCTTATTTAACACCGATAAAAATTTTACCGAGCGTCTTAAAATTATGCGCGGAAAAAAACATACCTTATTAGTGCAGCCCGTGACTCCAACTCAGGCAATGGATGCTGTAAGCCAACTGCTGCGAAGTTCTGGGGCGGAAGCTAAGATAACGATTGTCGATGATGATTCCTTATTCTTAGAGATAATGCGGACAAGTCTCAAACCCTGGGGATTTGAAATTACTACCCTTAACGACCCTCATCAGTTTTGGCAAGTTCTTCAAGCCACTTCACCCGACCTACTGATATTAGATATAGAAATGCCAGATGTAGATGGCATTGAATTATGTCGTATGCTACGAAGCGATCGCAATTGGAGTCATTTACCCGTTCTGTTTCTCACCGCTCATCAAGACTTGCAAACTCAGGAGAGAGCATTTTATATCGGTGCGGACGATTACATCAGCAAACCAGTTACGGGAACACAATTAGCTACTCGCATCCTCAATCGCCTATCACGAATCCGCACAATTCAATCTAAAACTTCTAACCCCTGACTTCTGCGCGCCCCGTCCTTTACCACTGACTCGATTTATTTTGCTCATAAGTTCCTCAAAACTTTTGCTTAATCTAAAACTAGCAAAGAAAACTCATTTTCCTAGAATTACTAGGAGGGATTATTAATGAGCGAACAAAATAAAACTTGGTGTCCAAACATTGAATTCAACGAAACCGATGAAGAGTTAATTCTTAAGGCTGAACTTCCAGGAGTTAAAATCGAAGATTTGATGATTAATGCCAAAGTTAGCTCTGTTTCAATTTCGGGAATTTGCGACCCAGATAAGTCCACAGACGAAAAAGAAGTAATTCCTTCTCAATTTCATTATGGGGAGATTAAATGTAATACTTCTTTACCCGTAGCCATTCAACCCGAAAAAGCTACAGCCGAATTGATTGATGGAGTGCTAACTATAACCATGCCAAAGCTAGGAGTAGCAAGTGCAGTTAAGTTTTAATCGGTTTTGAATCAATAGTTAACGGTGGGGTTTCAACATTTAGCATTTAGCAATGTTCACTGTTCGCTGTTTTAAGTTCTGGGTTTGAAGAGAATATTTTGTGAATGTACGTAGTAAATCGCCTAATTCAAAATTAATACTAAAGGCATTCTCGCGCATACATGCGGCCAAACCCTTTGTCTTGCGCCTTTTGGCGAACAGAGCTTACGCCCAAGCGTTTGCGAAGCAGACTTTGACGCGATAGTGTCTGTGGGTCGCTCGTCTTCTTTATTGTTAATTGGAATAGCCGAAATTACTGCTGTCTGGGCTTTGAAAAGAGCTATGTTTCCCACCGTTACCGATTCGTCTTCTACTGTAGAATTACAGATAGCTAATTTAGTCCTCAACTTTACTGGTTAGAAATAACCGATAAACGCATCAGGTTAACACCAAAAACTATCTCTACTACTACAACATCTCTAGAGGCTGCTCTAAAAGAAGCTTTCCACCAGCTGTTAGAGCGATGCCTTCGGCTAGCTGAGTCTCCGACTTGCTGCGCAACCGCAATCGCCATTAAGGTTTACTACTACAATTCCTCAACCAACTCGGTTGCTCGATCTGCATATAACCGCCAACAACATCTATGTAAATTTATCTCAGGAATTTACTCAAGGAAGAGGTAGTAGTTCGATGATTTATCGCGTTGCTCAAGTTCTTTATACTGCTACCAGCATTAATCGGGGAGCATCAGTTTTCTTGTCAATTGAAGGACAACCTCTAAATGAAGACTATCCACTCGGAGGAGAAAGGACTAGTCCGCATCTAGGATTGCTCTTAGAATATCCTCTCACAAGAGAAAAATTTACTAGGGATTTTCTCTTTGATTTGCATAGTTATTCAAACTGAATCATCCCCTCACCGTGTTACGTCAATTTTTAAGCAATACGTCAGCTATTATCAACCAGCTAAATAAGTTACAGGAGTCAAGAAAACACCATGACATTGGTTTTAGAACAGATAAACGTTGAAGGTATCACCCAACTGTCTTATTTGGTAGGAAACGATAACGTAGTAGTAGCAACTGCGATCGATCTGTACGATCTCTATTTGCTTCTAGTGGTGGATATCTACCTGTTCCACCTAACATGGCTTTACGTCGCACTTTTTCTACCTGGATTAGCTGCGGAAAATCGATCCAAAAAAATAGAAAATAAAGGCAATCGCGCTTTGGTAAAGTAAAACAATGAGCATATTTTGCTTAATACATGGTTCAACCCAAAACTCCGAGTGCTGGAATTTATTAATTCCTGAGTTAGAAAAACTAAATCACCAAGCAGTTAAAATAGATTTACCGAGCGATCGACAAAATGCTGGTGGAATGCTGTATGCAGAGATAATCACCGAACAACTTGAAACAATAGAGGAAAGTGTAATTTTAGTCGGACACTCATTTAGTGGCATCTTTCTGCCTCTGGTTGCCAGCTTACGATCGGTTCAGCATCTGGTGTATCTTGCTTCTTTCATTCCTAAAGTAGAAACGAGTATTGCCGAGCAGCTATTCGATGAAAGCCCAGATATGTTCGTTCCAGACTGGTCAGAAGCTTGGACATCAGTAATAGGAGCGGGAAAATGCCCAGTCGAGGATTATGAGTTAGCCCTGCACTTTCTATTTCATGACTGTACACCAGAAGTTGCTGAGTGGGGGTTTACTACCAGACAACTGACGAATGCTGAGGCAGCAATGAATGAAGTGTTTCCGCTAACAGACTATCCTAGTAATGTATCTCACTCTTATATAGCTTGCGATCGCGATCGAACAATAAATCCAATCTGGTCTCGAAGAGCAGCACGTAAGTTTCTTGGAGTTAAAGCAATTGAATTGGCAAGTGGACATTGCCCCTATCTATCTGTACCTAAAAAATTAGCTGCTATTTTGGATGCAGTGTCAAATGCGAATCAATATTAGTCGCCAGATACGCTACTTTTGCTGCCTTAGCACTACACGAACATCCTCAATGCCGGCAAAAACTGCAACATGATGGCGAGGATTACTGTGAATGGTTCGTGCAAGAGGTACGAAGATTTTATCCTTTCTTTCCTTTTGCAGCAGCTATAGTTAGCCACGATTTTGATTGGCACGAATATCATTTCACTCAAGAGACAAGGGTGCTGCTCGATTTATATGGCACAAACCACGATCCGCAACTATGGTCAAACCCAGAAGTATTCTTTTCCGAACGATTTCGCGACTGGAATGGAAGTCGTTTCAATTTGATTCCTCAAAGGGGTGGAGATTATTACATCAATCATCGTTGTCCTGGAGAATGGATTACGATCGCACTAATGAAAGTAACCCTTAATTTTCTCACCCAATCTCTAAAATACGATCTACTATAACAAAATTTAGAGATTAGTTTGTCTAAGATGCCAACTATTCCCAAAAGCGGTTTTGTAATTAGCAATATCGTAGCACATAACTAATAACAATTCTCGAAAATTGGTAAAGACTTACTATTTTATATTTAATTTGTCTCAGCTACTTACCTTAATTTTTCGGTTTTAGGCTGGGACTGTTTTTTTATGCTTTAACCAATCTTTTGATAATTTTACAATTTGGTTTTGTCGATGATATTTTTTTGGGTTAACACTTTCAAGTTTTGGCATTTCTTGCCAACAGTTACGGCAAAACCAGTATTCCCTATGATTGCTAAGATGATGTAGCATAATATTCGAGCAGCAAGGACAAATAGTGAAAGAGTTCATGATTATTTTGACTAGATTTATTCTAAGTGACCGTCGGACAGTTAACTTTTAGATTTTGGCAAGGAATAGTTTGAGCAATTTTTGGATTTTTTCCTTGACTATAGTAAATTTCTAACTGACCTTCTGGCATTGCTTCAAACAAAATTCTTTGTTGAGGAAAGACAATTTTTTCCAAGCTCAGGCAGCGATCTTTGATTACTCGAATAAGCTGAATTTTATTGGTAGAATTAATGTAGTAACATAACATAGTTGATAATCTTGCAGTTGCTATTCGATCGCTTAGGGGCATAACTTTATTTTAAAAAAAAATTACTTTTATTTAGTACATATCATAGTGGTAGGATTTGAAGAACTTATGAGGAACTAGAAAAATATCGGATAATAAATTTAACGATCGCCCCCACGCTCAATCGTTAAAGATATTCAAAGAAGTTACAGTCGCCCAACCTATCAAAACTACACCGCCTAAGTACAAAGCAACGTTAGCTACTGGACCAAAGCCTAAATCTGTAGTCAATATCAAACAGAAAATACAAGTCAAAATTAATAATATTAGTATTGCCATAAAAAGATTTACGATCGCCATATTAAATTTGTCCTTTGTTGTGTATGAAAAGCGAACGTATTTTGTCGCCAATCGTGTATTTGTTTGGGAGCTTCTTCAAGCTGATGAGTAACTGGCTCGGGCACGGTAAAGCGATTAATTTTTTGGGGTGTGGAAAACAGCAAAAAACCTGTTAATAATAAAGCCAAAAATTTCCAAAGATGAAATTTCATCATTGCTTGCTCCTGATAAGTAATTGGATAAAATCCAATCTAACGCTGAAGTCGTGGGTTAGTGTGTAAAAAGTTTAGTCTTGTAAGTTGGAGCCAATCGCCTATACATTAGGCAGATAATTTAGACCTTATGGGGAATGGGATCGATCGCCATAGGTATGGTGGGAGAAGAGAAACGCTCGTGGTGTTTAATTTGGGTTTCGACTTTGGTGACAAGAGTTTCTGCCATAGCTATCGCCTTCAAGATTAATTCTTCTTCTTGTTGTCCTTTACTAACTTCTTTCTTAGCAGCAGGATCGAGACAATGAATTTTATTTACCCTAGGATAGAGACTATAAATCTCAGGATTTGCCAGCATACCTGCTAGTAACTGTGCAGCGATTTGTTCGATTTTAGCTGTATGTAATTCCATCATGTCTACCTCTTCAAGGTTTTTCCATTATTAGATAAGGCAGGAGCGAGTAAATTATTTTGGGCTAACTTTCCTGTTTGCAACCATCGATCTACCCCTTCATTTCTTTGAGCTTGACCCAGATGCGATCGCAGTTGTCCTGCTTCTAAAACTTCTTGTTTTAAAAGAATTTGAGCTAATGCGGTCAATAGTTCGCGGTTTTCCCAAAGAATAGTTTTAGCGGTCTGATGCGCGCCATCAATTACTGCTTTTACTTCCAGGTCGATTTCTTCAGCAATTTTTGGGCTAATCTGACGGCGAGGATTAGTCATACCCTCAAGATACTGTTGCTGTACTTTTTCAAAAGCTATCGGACCCAAGCGATCGCTCATGCCATAGAGAGTTACATATCTTTCAGCCAACTCAGTGGCTTTTTGAATATCGTCACTAGCTCCCGTAGATACCTTGCCAAAGATTAATTCTTCAGCAGCACGTCCTCCTAGAAGTGTGGCAATACGACCGCGAATTTCGTCTTCGATCGCTAAGAAACGATCTTCTTCTGGTAGCTGTAGGGTATAGCCCAATGCACCAATACCACGAGGAACGATCGAAATCTTTTCAATCTTATCCGTACCAGGCATCAAGAAACCGACAATGGCATGACCTACCTCATGATGGGCAACGGTTTTCTTTTCAGTCTCATTGAGTACCCGCGATTTTTTCTCCAATCCCGTCAGGATTCTTTCAGTAGCCTCATTAAAATCTGCCATAGTTACCGCATAGCGATTATTTCGAGCAGCCAGTAGCGCGGATTCATTGATTAAGTTAGCCAAATCTGCCCCAGCAAAACCAGGAGTACGAGCGGCGAGTTTATCTAAATCCACGTCTTCGGCTAAACTAACATTTCTAGCGTGAACTTCTAATATTGCTAGTCTTCCCGACTTATCAGGGCGATCGACCACAATCTGACGGTCAAAACGACCAGGACGTAATAAAGCAGGGTCGAGAACTTCAGGGCGGTTAGTAGCAGCCAGCAGAATTACTCCTGCATTGGGTTCAAACCCATCCATTTCTGCCAGTAGTTGATTGAGTGTCTGCTCTCGTTCGTCGTTACCACCCATAAAAGCTCCACCACCCGCGCGAGACTTACCCAAGGCATCTAGTTCGTCGATAAAGACAATGGCAGGGGCTTGTTTTTTAGCGCGATCGAATAAATCCCGCACTCGCGACGCACCAACTCCGACAAACATTTCGATAAATTCCGAGCCAGAAATACTGAAAAAAGGAACACCAGCTTCACCAGCGATCGCTTTTGCCAATAAAGTCTTACCCGTCCCTGGAGGTCCTACTAACAACACACCTTTAGGTATTTTCGCTCCTACAAGAGCGTATTTGGTTTTGTTTTGTAAAAAATCGACAATTTCATAAAGTTCTGTCTTCGCCTCATCGACTCCCGCTACATCATCAAAGGTAACGTCCATGCTTCCTTCGGAGTAAATACGAGCGTTGCTGCGACCAATAGCAAAAGGGCTCGCCGTACCTTGTCGATTGCGAGCGAATAACAAACCACCCAAATTGACTATCAAAAAGAGGAAAAATAATAGTTGTATAAAACCCCAAAACCAAGTACCGCTGTTGGAAGGTGTTGCGGAAAATTCTACTTGATGTTGACGTAAAATCTTCGGTAACTCTGTATCTTGAGTCACTGGAACTGTAGTAAAAACCTGCTCCGAGTTGTCGGCAAATCCTTCTGATTTGAGAGTATATTTGAGGCGATCTGGGCTAATAATCACTCGCTCGACGCGATCGCTTTCTACTAAGTCGATAAATTCACTGTAAGATTGAGACTTTGGTGATGATGTTGGAGTCGGGAATAAACTAAATAAAATCAAGCAGAGCGCACTCACAATCAAAGTCAATTGCCATTGACTCAATCGCGGTGTTTTATGAGGTTCGTGTTCGGGCATTTCTATTATCCTTAATGAAACTTGGTAATGAATAAGACCTTGCTAAAGTCTTGTAAGACATTTGAGAAAGTAAATCGCACACTTCTCGATCTGTTGTTTGAGTAAAATCTTGATACCAAAGATCTACTGCACCTAAATATTTGGGTTTCATCAAGCAGATAAGATCGTCTACTTGAGTTGCTAATTGTTCTATAGCTGACTTTGATGCTATGGGAGTAGCAATGATAATTTTCTCTGGCTTATGTCTTTTTAAAACAGCGACCGCAGCCTGCATAGTTTGACCCGTAGCAATGCCATCATCAACGACGATAACAGTACGCTGAGAAACTCTTAGCATGGGACGAAATTTCAGATAACAACTATCTCGCCAACTTAATTCTGCTTTTTCACGAGCAGCATAGCGAAGCCATGCCTTTATACTCATCGCTTTAACCTCTTCTGGATTGAGTCCGTGTTGAGCCGTGTTTTGAGGAATAATAGTGATGCTGCTGTAGTTGGGTAACAGTGCATCTTCGGCAATTGCACCTATAGCTGTTTGTGGATCTTCAGTCAGACATAGTTTTTTAACCAAACAAACATCTAAAGGGAGATTTAAAGTATTGGCAATTTTATACGCCACAGGTACGCCACCACGAGGTATTCCCAATACTATTGCTTGAGGATGATTAGCGTAGGCGGTAAGTTTTTGGGCTAATCTTTGTCCCGCTTCTTGTCTATTAGAAAAAACTCGGTTCATAATTTTTACCAATCTCAATGTTAGTCATTAGTTCAAACTATAGTTGGCAAGTTTGAGGAAGTTATGAAGGACAAGAAGTCACAAAGGCTTTAGGCGATTAATCACATTTTTGTATGATTAAGTTTAATTATGTCTATCTACTTAATAAGACATTGCTGAAGTTTGGTGAGCTAGAGTCTTGCAAGTCTGTTGAGAAAGTAAATCGCACACTTCTCGATCTTTCGTTTGAGTAAAATCTTCGTACCAAAAACCCACTGCAACTAAGGCTTTCGGTTTCATTAGGCAAACAAAATCATCTACTTTAGCTGCTAATTCTTCTATGGCTGGCTTTGAAGCAACAGGAGTAGCAATGATAATTTTCTCTGGCTTATGTCTTTTTAAAACAGCGACCGCAGCCTGCATAGTTTGACCCGTAGCAATGCCATCATCAACGACGATAACAGTACGTTGCGGAATTTTCAGCATGGGACGAAAGCTTCGATAACAACGATCGCGCCATCTTAATTCGACTTTTGCTCGAGCAGCGATCGCCTGAATTTGTTCTGAATTAACTTTGTGAATTTGTGCCGTGTTTTGAGGAATAATAGTGATGTTGCCACAGTATTCAGGTAACAGTTCATCTTCGGCAATTGCACCCATCGCTGTTTCTGGATGGTTAGGTAGGCTTAATTTTTTAACCAAACAAACATCTAAAGGGAGATTTAAAGTATTGGCAATTTTATACGCCACAGGTACGCCACCACGAGGTATTCCCAATACTATTGCTTGAGGATGATTAGCGTAGGCGGTAAGTTTTTGGGCTAATCTTCTTCCTGCTTCTCGTCTATTAGGAAAAACTCGGTTCATAATTTTTACCAATCTCAATGTTAGTCATTAGTTCAAACTATAGTTGGCAAGTTTGAGGAAGTTATGAGTCGTGATGTGTTCCGCTAAAATTACTTTAATATTTGGGCGATCGCCTCTACCAATTCTTGTGGATCGAAAGGTTTAGCGATCGCCTTGGCTGCACCTAATTGTTGGAACTGAAGTCGATCCATAGCTCTAACTCTTGATGCCATAAAGATCATCGGAATAGATCGATTCTCAGCAGTAGTTTGTAGTTGTTGCCAAATATGAGGACTGCACCGCTCTAACAGATCGGCTTCGAGTAAAATTACATCGGGTTGCTGTGATTGAATTAAAGCCAATCCTTCAGCGATCGTGTTTACCGAAAACACTTGCCAATTTGCCGTATTTCCCAAGCTGCGTTTAATAATTTCGCGAATATCTTTAGCAACCTCGATCGCTAAGATGTGTTTGCGATCTAGCTGTAACATTAATAATTTATTTCTAAGAGGCGATCGAGTAAAAACCATATCAATTTAATCTGCGATCGATACCATAACAATGAACAATATATTAATTTAGAAATATGAGCTACTTATGAGGAGCAAAAGCTATTTCTCCTGAGTATTTGTTATCCAAATTTTCTTAGAGTTTACGTGCGAAGCGGTCAGACAGCGCGTGGGCTACGAGCGAGTTTTAAGTAGGGTTAGTCTCAGTCCGTCTGCACTCACACCTACTTATTCCCCTTCCAGGGGATAAGTATTTTTTCTTAAGCCAAACTGCGCTACTATCACCAATGGAATTGGAAATTGGCTCAACACCGTGGTTGGACGGGGCTTACTAGATGCGGATTTTAGATCCGCATACAGCCCCTCATCTGCTGAACTAAATTTGAGCGAAGACCCCGCACCGTAAAACGGTGCTAGGGAAAGCTTCGTGATAGCATCCCCCACGCTCAAAATCTTTTAGATGCTTCCGCTCGCGACCGTAGCAGACAGTAATCTTTTTGATACTCGACCGCAGTAATTTTTGATAGCAAGAGGAGAACAAACTATTATGGCTTACGAATTACCATCCCTTCCATACGATTACACTGCTTTAGAACCAGCAATTTCTCAACAGCGCGGTTCTATATGCTGGGGCAACCCCAGCATATCCCGCACTCAAAGCACCTTAGAATTTCATCACGACAAACATCATGCGGGTTATGTTAATAAATACAATAATGCCGTTGAAGGAACAGAATTAGATAGCAAACCGATTGAAGAAGTCATCAAAGCGATCGCTGGAGATGCCAGTAAAGCAGGATTATTTAATAATGCTGCCCAAGCATGGAATCATACTTTTTATTGGCAATGTATGAAACCCGATGGCGGTGGTACACCTGAAGGAGAACTGGAAAAAAAAATTGAGGCTGACTTTGGTAGTTTTGATAAGTTTGTCGAAGCTTTTAAAAATGCAGGTGCAACTCAGTTTGGTAGCGGTTGGGCTTGGTTAGTTTTAGATGGAGATACTCTTAAAGTCACCAAAACCCTTAATGCTGATAATCCTCTAGCTAGCGGACAAGTTTCCCTATTGACAATGGACGCTTGGGAACACGCTTACTATCTTGATTATCAAAATAAACGTCCTGCTTATATTGATAATTTTCTCGATAAATTGGTCAACTGGGATTTTGTAGCTCAGAATCTGTCTGCTGTTTGAAGATCGTAGTAGATCTATCTGTTGTGACGAGCTAGTTTATTTGCTCGTAAGTAAAACAGCCACTCCGTAAGACGCAAGGGAACGCTCGAATTAAAGTAATAAGTAAAGCGGAGACCCCGCGTTGGCGCAAGACGCAAGCGTCCGTCACAAGCTTTTGAGGTTTCCTCAAAAGACGCGGACTCGGGAATGCTCCGCTCCCGAAGGGCAAGTAGCAAGTGTCCTAAGACAACTGCTTATTGCTACAAATTACCGACGGATATCAAAATATTCGCTGCTAGTAATTAAACATTGAATCTAGAAAAACATGACTGAATTTAAACACTCCCAAAATCACAACATTCCTCAATGGCAATCCGACAAAATGAGACAAATGATTATCGATCGCTGGCAAGAAACTTGGATAGTTGTTGAAAAGAGAAATAAACGGCTTCGCCGTAGCTCTTACCATTAGCCATTAGTTCTTAGCTTTGAAAAACTTAAAAAACTTCATAGAGTCATTAAGAGCGATTGCGGTTGCGCAGCAAGTCGGAGACTCAGCTAGCCGATGCGTAGCTGCCATTAGGCATAGGCATTGCCCCTGCCTAAATACTGTCATTTTTTTTCAGCAACAATTTTTATGAAGCCTAATTATCCTCAGATTATTCTTTCTTTTGCCTATCGTGGCTGCAAGGTAGAAATAGACCGTGACGAATTGGATGGGTATTGTATTTATGCAGCTTGGATAAATCACGATCGAGGTTGTGCTGTAGCAGTCCCCAGTGCCATGACGACAAAAGATGCGATTCGTCGAGCAAAACAGTGGATAGATGCAAAAATATAACTTCTAATCTAATTTATCGTTTAAATTTCAGGTTTAGGGCAACTTTTCGCAGTTTAACGGTAAGATAGAACAGAAGACAACTAAATAGTCGGTTCTAGTGGGGAACAGCCATTAGAAGTAATGGGGAAAGTTTGGTGAAAATCCAACGCTGTCCCGCAACTGTAATGAGGTTAACGATTCATAATCTCTGAGTCAGAATGCCCGCCGATGAATTAAATCAAATCAACCAATATATCTGCGAGGTACAGATGCTTAATAAAATGGTTATTACTAATACGTTTCAAAACTCGGCGTTGAATTCTCTTCAATTATCCCCTTTACCCTATCAAAGACCTTTACTGGCGATTGGTCACGGAACGAGAAACGATCGCGGAAGACAAACTTTTCTCGACTTTGTAGCGACTTATCAGAAACTAGATACATCTCGTCCTGTAATTCCTTGTTTTTTGGAATTAACTGAGCCTACTATTCAAGAAGGAATAGAAGCCTGTATTCAACAGGGGTTTACCGAAATTACGGCGTTACCAATCTTACTATTTGCTGCCCGACACAATAAATTTGATGTCACCAACGAATTAGACCGAGCCAGCGCGTCCTATCCCCAGTTGAGCTTAAAATACGGTCGTCACTTCGGGATTACTCCTAAAATAATTGAACTATGGCGCGATCGCTTATCAGAATTAGATAAACCAGAAAACAACCCCCATAATATCTCCCGCGAAGATACTGTATTACTTTTTATTGGTAGGGGTTCGAGCGATCCTGATGCCAATGGAGACGTATACAAACTAGCTCGCATTATTTGGGAAGGGAGTGGCTATAAGACAGTAGAAACCTGTTTTATCGGCATCACTCATCCTCGCTTAGAATCAGGCTTTCGTCGGGCTTATCTCTATCGACCCAAACGCATTATTGTTTTACCCTATTTCTTGTTTACGGGGACTTTAATGGAAAAAATCTCTGATATCACCGCTCGACAAGAAGAACAGTATCCCGATATCGATTTTGCTTGCCTGCCTGAAATGGGTCTTGCCCCCCAATTACTACAGATACTTAGGGAGCGAGAAATTGAGGCGCAGTTAGGTCAAGTGGCAATGAACTGTGAAATGTGTAAGTTTCGTCTTGCTGCTGTAGATGAACACGGACACGGACATCATCATTACCACAGTCATGGGCATCACCATCATCACGGTCATCATGACCCCTATGCCAAATTGCAAGATTATCATCAGCGTATTTGGAAGACACCTTAGTGATTTTGGCGATTGCTAGCTAAAACAACACATTATTTTGGAATCAAACATGAATCGTAACTTAGTAAAATTCAACACCATTGCTCTATTGTCCTTAACAATCGTCAGTTGTGCTGACAGTGAAACGGCAGAAAATAATAACGGTAATCCTGCTGTTGCCAATGCCCAAGGTTCAGCAACTTTAAACCTAGTAGCTAACGGAGAAGATTTTGTCCGCCAGGGTTTTGTGACCAAAGATGGTTGGACGATGAATTTCGATCGCCTGGATGTAAATCTAGCCGAAGTCACGGCCTATCAAATAGATGGTGTTTTTGAACCTTCAGAAACATACACTCTCGACGGTTTAGAGTATCAGGAAACAGTCTCTTTAGTAGATACACCCCAAGTTGTAGATCTAGCCGAAGGGGAGGCAGATGCAGCACCCATTTTAGTCACAGATGCGGAGGTGACTCCTGGTTTTTATAATGCTATGGCTTGGCAAATCGATACTGCGGGCGCGGACTCTCCCCTAGCAGGTAAAACAATGGTCATGCAGGGAACAGCTACCAAAGACGATCGGACAATTAACTTTGATATTAGTCTCAATCGCCCCATCCAGTATCTCTGCGGTGAATATGTGGGAGAAGATCGCAAAGGGATCGTTAAAACAGGAACACCAGGGGAAGTAGAAACAACTTTTCACTTCGACCATATTTTTGGCGATGCTGAAACTAGTCCAGATGAAGCTATCAATGTAGATGCTTTGGGTTTTGAACCTTTGGCACAACTAGCATCAAATGACAGTTTAACTATTGATGATGCCACCCTGACTCAACAACTATCTGCCGAAGACCAAGAAAAACTTACCAAAGCAGTAATTGGTCTGGATCATGTTGGGGAAGGTCATTGTGCGGTTATTGAATAATTATCAAAAGCGATTGTACCAAAATCAGGGGGTGGTTTTGTTACTCATAACTTCCTCAAAAGTTTTTCTTAATCTAAAGACTGATCTAGGAGGAGAATAAATGGTAGACCTATCCACAACTTATCTAGGTATGACATTGCGATCGCCTTTGGTTGTTGGTGCAGCAGCACCTTTAACGGAAAATATCGATAATATTAAACGGATGGAAGATGCTGGCGCAGCAGCAATAGTATTGCATTCTTTGTTTGAAGAACAACTACTAGAAGAAAGATATGAAGCATATCATCAGTTCGCTCATCCTACAGAAAGCTATCCCGAATCAGATTTTCCTGTCGATTCAGAAGCCTATTTAGAGCGCATTAGCCGTGCGAAAAAGATGGTGGATATTCCCATTTTTGCTAGTCTCAACAGTTCTATTATAGGTAGCTGGGGTGATTATGTACGTCTGGTGGAACAAGCAGGTGCCGATGGTTTGGAATTAAACATTTATGACGTTCCTACAGATCTGTCAATGACGGGCGATCGAGTAGAGCAAACTTATTTAGATATTGTTCGCAGCGTTACAGATGCTGTCAATCTACCTGTAGCAGTCAAACTGAGTCCTTTCTTTAGTAATATGGCAAATATGGCAAAAAGACTGAGCAATGCAAATGCTAGTGGCTTGGTATTATTCAACCGTTTTTATCAACCCGATATTAATTTAGAAACTCTAGAAGTAGAGTCAAATTTGCTTCTTAGCACTTCTAGAGAGATGCGTTTACCAATGCGCTGGATTGCTATTTTGTATCGTACTCTTCCCCTCGATTTTGCTGCTACAGGCGGGATTATTACCGCTCAAGACGTTATCAAAATGATGCTGGTAGGTGCTAACGTCACCATGTTAGTTAGCGTGCTACTGAGTCATGGCATCGAACAGCTACAAAAAATTGAGAAAGACATGGTTGAATGGTTAGAGGCTAAAGAATACGATTCAATCGCTCAGTTACAAGGCAGCTTAAGCCAAGTAAATTGTCCCGTTCCTAGTGTTTTTGAACGAGCGCAATATCTCAAAGCTCTACAAACCTATCAACCTTATTGGAGAATGGTTGACGGATCGTATGTTAAGAATTACGCCTAATAAAGATTTTTATCCCATAAGTAGCGTAAGGTTGGTTCTACCTCGCGCTACTAATTGTATATAGAATTAAAGCTTGAGCCGCTCGAAAACATCTTGTAGAACATTAGCCGAAAGGCGAAGGTGTTTTACCTCTCTGAGACTCAAATTTAGATTGACAGTTTTAAAAAAGCCTTTTTCATTAATCACTCTAGGCAATCCCAGACAGACATCTTCAATATCATACAGTCCATCAACAAGACCACTAACCGTAAGGATGCGCTCTTGAGAGCGGATAATTGCCTCGACTATATCGGTTACTGCCAAACCAATCGCATAGGAAGTATATCCTTTACGTTGAATAATTTCATAAGCTGCATTTTTAACTCGCTCAAAAATAGCCGTGAAATACTCTCGCTTTTGGGAATCAAGTTGTTCCCAGTCTTGCGAGAGCAATTTTCGCCCAGCCACATTAGCCGTACTCCACACGGGAACTTCGCTATCTCCGTGTTCGCCAATGATATAAGCTTGAACGCTACGAGCATCAATGTTTAATCTATGGGCGAGTAGAGAACGAAATCGAGATGTATCTAATACTGTTCCCGTACCAATAACCTTAGAACTGGGAAACCCAGAAATTTTTAATGCTACATAGGTCATAATATCTACGGGATTGGTGACAATTAACAGGATGGCATGGGGACAATGCTTGACTACATCATCAAGCAGGTTTTGATAGATAGCAACATTACGTCCTAGCAGATCGAGGCGAGTTTCTCCTGGTTTTTGTGCTGCACCTGCGGTAATAATTACTATATCCGCATCCTTTCCCGCATCTGCTACCGTTCCCGCAGCCAGTTCTGTAGGAGCGATAAAAGACATTCCGTGGAGCAAATCCATCACTTCTCCTTCAACCTTTTCGGTATTGATATCCTGTAAAACCAATTCATCGAAGCAATTTTGAATTAGTAAAGAATATGCACAGGCTAATCCTACTTGCCCTGCACCAATAATGACTCCTTTACGAAGACGAAGAGTATTAGTTTGCTCGACTTCAGTATTGAGAGCAAAGATTTTTTCAAACATAATTTTTTGGTTCTGATTATCGATTGAGATTAAGTTGCTGTTGGCTATCTCCTTTATTTTTTTGCTCGGAAGATAGTGGCTCAGAATCGTTATCTATAGCAGTACGCACGATTAATACCGAACAGGGTGCATGATGGGTGACATAGTTACTTACGCTACCCAGAAACATTTCTTTTAAACCTTTGAGTCCGCGACTACCGACTAGAATTAGATCTGCTGACCAACGGTCGGCTAGTTCGCAAATCATCCGTCCTGGGTTGCCAGTTAATTGGCTATATTCTGCTTTAACTCCTGCCTTGGTGGCTTTTGCGGTTAAACCTTGCAAGAAATCTAATCCCCGTTGCTTATACTGAGCTAATTCTTGCTGATGTAATTCAAAGTTGTGTTCTTCTTGCACACCTGAGACGAAAGGGCTGGTGTAAACGGGTAATGCAGAATACCCTACTTCGTCTTCTGGTAAAATATGGAGCAGCATTAAAGTTGCACCTGTAGCTTTGGCTAAAGATACTGCTGAATCGAAGACGAATTGATTTTTTGCAGAATGGTCTACTGCTACGAGGATTTTATCGATCATTTGTCAACCTCTTATTTGTGAATAAAGGCTAGTGAGTTAGCAGTAACATATTGAGTAGCATAGTTTCAAAGAAACTTCAAAACGCAGACTGCATAATTATTTCACTCCACTAGCCACATTACAGTTAGCTAATATTTTGTTCTGCTTCGGCTACTTTCAGTCTGGTTTTAAGTACCGAATCGGGATTAAGACTGATGGAGTTAATACCCTGTTGAACTAAAAACTCGGCAATCTCTGGATAATCGCTGGGTGCTTGACCGCAGATGCCAATTTTGCGATTATTTTGTCTGGTTTTGGCGATACCTTCGGTAAGCTTCGCTAACGCCATTTGCAGCATAGATTTAACTGCATGGTTGCGTTCATCGAATAGATGTGCCACTAAAGAAGAATCGCGATCGAGTCCTAGTGTCAGTTGGGTTAGGTCATTTGAACCAATAGAGAAGCATTTTTTCCCCTACCAAAGAAACATCACTCATTCCCACATCTTCAAACCAGAGAACGAAAGCGCGTTCTTTATCTTGCGATAGTTTTTGTTGACGATTTGCTGTTGTCATCATAAGTCTTAGTTCCTCGTCTAATTTCTACCTCTTCATATCTATTAAGGCGAGTATCTATTTGAGGTTGATTCTGTTATAAACAATTGATTTGAGGAACTTATGAGGAACATCAGAAGTTATATCGGGTTAGGTATTTCATATTATTACTCACGAGCAGTTAACTGAAATTGTTATAACCAATCGAGACGTACTGCGATACTTACCAACCCAAAAAACCTGAAATTTGACTTGCTAAAGTAGTAGGATCGAAAGGCTTGGTAATATATCCTTTAATACCAGAAGCATAGAAGCGACGGCGATCTGCTTTTTGAACTTTAGCAGTTAGAAAAATAACTGGAATATTTTTAACTAGAGGATTATTCTGTAGCTGCTTGAGAGTTGCCATTCCGTCCATTTCGGGCATCATTACATCTAAGACGATCGCGTCTGGCTGTTCGGCTACCGCAAGCGCAATCCCCTCTTGTCCTGAAGCTGCGGTCAATACTGACCATCCCATTCGTTTTAAACCGACACGAGCCACTGCTAAGATAGAGGCTTCGTCATCTACCAGTAAAATACGTTTGACAGTCATAATAAGCCAGACTTAGGCAGAGTAAAATAAAACGTACTTCCCTTACCGAACTCACTGTCAGCCCAGATGCGACCTCCGTGTTCTTCAATAATTTTATAACAAATGGGCAACCCTAAGCCAGTGCCTCCTTTGTCTCGCGAATCTGAAGCATCTACCTGTTTAAATCGCTCAAAAATGCTGCCTAATATATCTGCGGGAATCCCGCGCCCTGTATCGATAACTTTAAATAAAACCTCGTCTTCTAAAATATCCACTGTAACCCAGACTGAACTATTCTGCGGAGAAAATTTGATGGCATTGCTAAGTAAATTGGTCAGGGTTTGATGAATATGATCGCCATCGGCATTAATGGTAATAGAAATAGGTTTTGCTATCAAAGTAATATCGACCGCTTTTGCCATTGGCTGCATAACTTCTATGGCTTCCTGAACTAAATCGGCAGCATCACAGGGCTGTTGCACCATTTGGATTTTACCTGACTCAATGCGCTCTAGGTCAAGTATATCGTTTACCAGACGCACCAAGCGATCTGTATTAGTCACGGCAATATTAAGCATTTCGCGGTCTTCTTCAGATAGCCCACTTTGAGGACTGGTTACGAGCAATTTTAAAGCACCATAAATAGAAGTTAAGGGGGTGCGTAATTCATGACTGACTACTGAGACAAATTCGTCTTTCATTCTTTCGGTAGCTTTGCGATTGCTGATATCGCTAATTAAACTAATAAATCCTTTTACCCCTCCTTCTCCATCGAGATCGGGTATATGAGTAACATTAACCCAATGTGAGCGATCGGCCAACTCAAGCTCGGTTTCATAGGTTGCTGTTTGTCCTGAGAGGGCTAGTTCTATATGATGTTTAATTTGCTGGTAATATGCCTCACCCAAAATCTCTTTAAGATGACTGCCAATAATTTGGTTCGGAGATTTAGCGAACCAATCTCCAAAAGTCTGATTGACAAATTGATAGCACTGCCGATTATCGACATAAGCAATTAATGCTGGTAGTGCATCTGTAATCAAACGAAGTTGTGATTCGTTCTGTTGTAATACAGCTTCAGATTGTTGGCGACTCATAGCAATAGAGGCTAAATTAGTACAGGCTTCGATTATCTCTAGCTCTTTTGACTCTGGCGATAAGCCTGACGGACGGGGCGTATGAACTGCGGAGGAGATCTCCGCAGACAGCCCCTCGGCTTCCTCTGACTTCGTAAAATACAGATCGAAAGTTCCCAAAACTTGACCCGTATTTGATTTAATCGGTTCAGACCAACAGGCTTGAAAACCGTGGGGTAAAATTAGGTGTTTGTAGTCTGCCCATAAAGGATCGGTAGCGATATTACTAACGATTACTCGCCGACCTAAATACGCTGCCGTACCGCAAGAAGTAGCTTTTGCTCCAATGGGTAAACGATCGATCGCCCTAATATATTCTTGGGGCAACCTCGAACTAACAAAAGGTTGTAAATGCCTGCCATCGTTCTCCGTTATCATAATAGTCGAAGTTAAATTTGGAGATAAGCGATCGATCTGTTCGCTCAGTTCTGATAAAGTATTTTTTAGCGTCTCTCCCCGTGCGATCGCGCTCAAAGTTCGATTCTGAATCTGTTGCAAGCTTTCTGTCCATTTACGTTCGGTAATATTCAAGATAATTCCGTCTAACCACTGAAATTTGCCTTTTCGGTCAAAAATTCCTTTTCCTTTATCTTTTACCCAGGCAATTGTTCCATTCGAGCAAATAATTCGATATTCAACCGTATGAGGTTTTTTTTGGAAGATTGCTTCACGAACTTCTTGAAAAACGCGATCGCGGTCTTCTAGATAAATAATACTGTTAAAAGATCGTTCTCTATTATCGATAAAATCGCTAGCCTGATAACCTGAGATCGTGGTAATTTCATCATTCAAAAATTCCATCGTCCAATAAGCATCGTCAGCACAACGGTATATAGCACCAGGGATATTGGCGATTAAAGTTTTGAACCTTTCTCTTATGTGTTCGTAGTCTGACTCCATTTTGCTGAAAGACTAAGCGAGCGGTTTTATAAATATATATAGTTTAGTTTATCTGCTTTTATCTAAAATATATTTGGAAATATCCTTAGCTGTAGCGTAGATCGACCAACGGTCACAGCACAAAGGCGTATAGTTTGCCGCATGTGTCCGTCCGTTTAGGAGTCCGCGTCGCCTGGGGTTTCCCCAGGCGTTTATGACGGACGTGGCGGAGTAATCTGTGACTTTCGAGCGAAATCAAATTATGGTTATTGTCAATTTAGATTAGGTCTGTCTAGCTGTATCTTAGCGGTTGAAATTACTATTTGTTGTTTTTCTGCTTGCTAAAGGCGCGATCGCACTATCTTAGACATTCCCATTAGCAACAATTGTCTTATTACTACTCGCTCATCTAAGGGACACTGAGGAAACAAATTGCCAGCTTCTTTAGGAATTGCGGTTAATTCAATCATCATATATCGATGATTTAAATTAGATAAAACGTATTCAATTAGCTGCTGTTTATAAGATAGATCTCGAAGAATTAAATTACCTCGATATTCTTCAGATTCGGCAAGATACTGAACTTCTTTTATGACCCAAAGATGAGTCAGGTCTACTAATTTTGTAAGCATTTTGCAAAATTAATGTTAGTTATTTTCTAGCTAAAAAAGCTTATTGCTTGATTAATTCTTAGTTTTTCGGAAATAGTATTTATTAAAATTTTTGTAGTATTTAAAGTTACTTAAGTTTTTTCTGTTTTCGCTGGTAAATCTGCCGCAATACTCATCCCATCAATCTGAGAAAATATGTTTGTTGCTCATTTGCTTATTTTTTATAAATTACTTTTTTCACTAGTTTTTAAGATTAAAGCTAAGATTTGAGGAACTTATGAGGAAATATCGATCTAGTCTAAATAGAAAAGCCAATAGAGAGTCAAAACAAAGTAAAGCTTTTACATTGTTAGCGTTTCGCTACCTAACGGTATGGCGACAAAAGGGTACTCAAGCAAGTTCAAACCATCTGCTATAAGCGTATGCGCGACTCTTAAGGCATTAATTTATCTATAAGAGATTTGTTCAATGCAGCTAAAAATTAATTTCAATTTTTGTAGCCGGATTATTTTCTTGAGAATTAAGAACATGGGTATATATGGCAGTGTTAAACTAAGCCACCTCGTCACCGAGGCGACTCGTCTTCAGAACGCAGCATGAGACTTTTACCTCACTGCGCTCCTCTCCAATTAGGCTCTTGTTACGAGTACCATTCAAACGAGAGTGGGTAAATCTCCATTCCAGACCCAATCTGATTTCTCAAACTGTTTCTGAAACTTTTGGTAAATCTTGTTCCACTCTTGACGAACCTTGTAACGTCTAATCGCTACCAAGTCCTTTTTCGTTTTCACATTATGACAATGCTTGTGTAATACCTGAAGATTATCGTATTGGTCTTTACCCCCTGCTTTGCGAGGGGTGAAATGGTCGATTTCGATTTTATCTTCAAGCCTGAAAGTGAGTCTACAATAATTACAAATTCCTTTTTGAACTTTTAGTAACCGAGCTTTACGGTTTGAAATACCTGAGTAATTAGCCATTCTCTTAGACCAGTAGACCCAGTTATCATCGTACGGGCTAACATCACCTTTAACCTTGATGTGTCGGACAATTTTCGTATGTGCGTGATTTGGTAATGAGATTAAAGCATCTCCGAGCTTGTACGCAAATGTCCAATTATCTCCACCAACGGTATGAAAGTATTTCGTCTTAACCCATGTTTTACTCTTATTGGGATGTCTACGATAACCCCATCGTAAAAGCTTTTGTACTAATAGATGATTCACCTTAGAGAAGATTTTCATACTACAAATACTTCTGTAGTAGTTACACCAACCTGTGATGACTGGTTTTAATTTTGAAACCAGTGCTGCTTGGGGTGCAGTCTTATGTCTATCTATTATCACGGCTAAATTACGATAGTGTTTGAGTACCTTTTCTTTGGAGGGCTTAATGATGGTTTTAAATCCTAACCTTTTTCCCTGAGCGTTTTTGCCACTTTGGTACTTCCCAATAGGATATTGTCTGATATTGAACCCCAAGAAATTGAACCCTGGTTTTTGCCCTTCGTGTTTGTGAAGGGTGTGTGTAATTTTGGTTTTTTCTTCACTGAGTTCTAATCCAACGTTCTCAAGCCATGTCTCTAAAATTCCTCTACAATTCTTGACCACGTTTAAGTCTTTATGGAGAACTACGAAGTCATCTGCATATCGGACGAGGGAAAGGGAATTAATATTGTCCCTTTTACCTCCTTTCCAAGTTGCAGCGTACGCTTTCATCTCCATTTCCATTCCGTGTAAGGCAATATTGGCAAATAATGGGCTTGAGACACCACCTTGCGGGCTTCCTTCAATCGGAAAGATTTTCTTTCCTCTGTCTATAATTCCAGCTTTTAGCCATGCCTTAATTTGTCTTCTTGCTTTGGGAAAGGTGTTTACCTTTTCGAGAAGTTTGGCATGATTGATACGGTCAAAACACTTGCTAATATCGGCATCCAAGACGAATTTAGGATGATACCTAATCTGATTGAAAATCGCCGAAATAGCATCGTGGCAACTTCTTCCTGGTCTAAACCCGTATGAATTTTCTTCAAAACGAGCTTCCCATTCTGGTTCTAGTGCTGCCTTGACCAGAGCTTGTAAAGCTCTGTCGTGCATAGTTGGTATGCCAAGTGGACGCTCCTTACCATTTGATTTTGGTATCCATATCCGACGAACGGGTTGGGATTTATGACTCAATTTCAGGCTACGGACTAAGGCTATTCTCTGCTTCGGGATCAACGATTTAACGCCGTCCACTCCCGCAGTGCGCTTGCCCCCGTTATCTTGGCTTACCTTTCTAACCGCTAACAACTTTGCGTTATATGAGTTCAACAGGGTTTTTTGTAATCGTCGTAACTTTCGTACATTGTCACTTTTGCTGGCTTGGTAAATGCGCTTTTGGAGCTTGAACACAGAAAGCTCGACTTTACGCCAATCTATCTCATTCCATACCACAGTATTCAATTTTGAAGTCGAGGCACGAGTAAAGGGGGAAGAGCCGAGATACGTGTAAAATAGTGCAAGATAGCCCTTTAACCTTTACTCTGCTTAAGTTTCAAAAATACTAGCTGGCAGGTTAATCGCCACCTCAAATGGTTGGGGAATGTTCTTCAAATCCACCACGTAGTCCCCGTATCGCTTGAGATTGCGGTTGATATAAGGACTCATAGTTGCCAACATCCGACGATTAATCTTGAATCCTTCTGCACTCAAAGAACGAATTACCCCAGTCATATCTACCGTATTCTGGAGAATTACCGCGCTAGCTACCAAATCTAGATACTTTAGTCGCTTCTCTTGTTCTACGGGGTCATTGTCTGTAATTACGCCGTCTTTGCCAAAGAACAGCCAATCTAAAAAATGATGATAGCTCTCAACGATATTAGTACAGGCAGTAACCTCTCGTCGCAAAGCGCGATCGGAAATAAATCGCAGAAGATACATGGTGCGTATGACTTTCCCTAAAGCCCGAAAAGCCTGATACAATCTATTCTTCCGACTATAACTACCCAATTTCCTTAAAACCGTTGAAGGTAAAAGTTTTCCTGCTTTAATTGACAGTACAACCCGCATCAGGTCTTGCCAATGAGTCTGAATTAACTTCCATTCAGCAACATCATCGAATAGAGGCTCGATATAATCGTAAACTTCGTCCTTATGGGGACGGAGAAAATCTAAATCCTGCCAATTACGAATCCTGGGCATCAATTTAATCCCCAATAGGTGAGAAAGGGCAAAAACGGTAGAAGATTGTCCTTGGGTATCTGCGTGGAGGGTGTCGGGTTGAATATCAGAAGTGTTTTTCAGCAACCCATCGAGGATATAAACTGCCTCCCAAACTCCACAGGCAATGAAGTGAGTAAACAGGGCAATGTAAGTATCGGAAACGTGATGGTAAGCGATTCCGCCGTAACCCCCATAGCGAATATGACACTCGCTCATCAGGTTATTTTCATAGATTTCAAATTTGCTTCCATCGGCTGCTGCTTTTTTTCCGCTACCCCAACATTTGGGAAGACTAAGGCGGTTATAGGCATTGATGATATCTTTAATCGCAGCTTCTAAATAAGAACTGGTAACGTGACGGCGATTGGTATAAGAAAGCATATGAGAAGTTACTTTTCCTCGGACGTGACGTGCCATCTCATTAGGACCAATATTGCATCCATAACCAAATGCTGTCAGGATATACCTTTCTTGAGGGTTTAATAATTTAGGTTCGCTGCCCGATAAAGGACCAAAATGTCTCGTCCAATTTAGCCAATGTTCTACATTACAGAGAACATCTAGCACGCTACGCTGGGGCAAACGTTCTCGAATGGCGTTAAACAAAGCTTCTGTACCGTCGGGTTTATCTTGAGCGGTAATTCTTTTGAGAACGGGAATACCCTCTTCATTAATGGTTATCTGGTCGCCCTTTGAGCAAATAAGATCTACTTCGCGAGCTACTGTAGTAAGTCGCTCTTGCAGTTGGGAGACAAATTCTTCTGGGGTATCGGGAATGCCCAAGGAAGAACAGTATTCGGCGATTTTTGGTTCGCATTCCGACCAGGGTAATAATTGTTGGCGAAAATCAGCATAGTTCTCCGAACCTATGACACAAGCATCTCCCGTCTTGAGTTCTTGAGCTAAATAGGAAAAAATACAAATCTCTAACTGACGGCGCACCAACAATTCTTCGCCATTAACTTCTACAACTACGAGCTTTAGCCATTGTTCGCCGATAAAACTTAAGTCTAAATTGGCTTTGAGAAGTTTACTTCTTTTGTGCTGGTTGTCTAGAACAAACCGTACTGCTTCGATGACTGACTGTTCGTTGGAAGTAGAGCAAATTTCTAAGGATCTTACCAAGTCAAATAATGCCTTACGATAGGGGGAATAAAACGACCAGAGTAAGGGAAAATGGTCTTTGGTATTAACAGAGGCAATTTCCGAGTATTGTTCTAGTAGTAAAGGAGTTCCGCCATTATTGTCTAACAAGCCCTGTACCTGCTTTCCCAATTGAGTATAGCTTGGGGATTTCTCGGAGAAAACCAGAATCTCGCCAAACATTTCCAACATAGTCTGGGTTTGATTGAGATATTTCTCTCTTAAATACTCCAACTTGGTTTTGGCATTGTTGTGGATTTTTTTAATCCGTTTGAGAAACATCTCTACCATGTGGTCGCGAGTTTTCACTTGAGCTTGGTAGAGCAAGCACAACAGTAAAGTTCGGCGTTTGGGCAGCCTAAAATCGTTAAATTCAGAAATATCTAGAGTTCTGGCTAGTGCAGCAAAGGATTTAACTTTGGTCGCAGGGATAAATGAGAGTAATTTTTGGGCATCTCCCACCAGCATCATGGTATCGAACTTATCCTGTAGTTCTTTGATGTACTTGAGTTTATGACTTTTGGGAGGGGATTTGAGGAGGTTGAGATTGGCATTAGTATTCTCAACAGTATCGGGAACTAGCAAGCCATCTATGTTCTGCCTATCAGTGGGGGATAGTTTGCGGGCTACTCGCTTGAATAAACGGGTATTTACAATCGAGCGAATATGACAGGCTAAACGATCTAAAGTGCTAAAGGCTGGTAATTCGTAGCGTTGTCTTACTAACTCTTCAATGGCTACGTTAATTAAATCTGCGGGATGATCTCTGACAAAGGCTGCATCTCTAATAGCGATCGCTGCTAATTCTTGACCTCGATTATCATAGGGACTGATGTTCAAATATTCTCTGATAGCTTCTTGATAGTAGCGAATCGACCGTAAGGAAGGAACAGGAGAGACTCGATCATCTAATTCTAGACAAGTGCGTAAGTGAATAATAATTGGCTGAGGGACTAATTCTGGATGAGTGAAATAGCCCAATCTTTGGAAGGATTTAAGCATTACCATTAAGCCCAACAGTCCTGTTTTGCTTCTGGTACGACTGGTAACAAATTTTATTTCTTCGACCGTTGGGGTATAAAGTTCGTGTAGTTCTTTGTTAGATGGATAACGTTTGAACTGAGGATAAGCAGTTCGACTAATTACGGTAATATCGATCGCCTCCGCAGATAAACTCGACTAACAATTCTTATTGAGATTACAGCATTGCTTTGATCTTTATTCGTGCTACGAAACATTACTTTGCTTAAAAGACATCATTCTCGGCAAAGTATCATTAAGACATAGACCGCAGCATGAGGTATCAACCTATGCTACAAGTAACTGCTCCAGGTTCTTTTTCGGCAAAGTTTAAAAATTTCCCTCCTGTCAAACAATCCTCGAAAGGAGAAAGGGAATATTTGCGACCATCAGAGGTTCAGGCTTTGATGAAAGCTGCCAAAAGTGTCGGCAGGAATAGAGTCAGAGATGCTGCAATGATTCTGTTGATGTTTCGTCACGGTCTGCGGACGGCAGAATTAGTCGCTCTTAAATGGTCGAGACTAGATCTAACTTCTGGTTATCTAGAGGTTCAAAGAGTTAAACACGGTCATCATAGCGTACATCCCCTTCGTTCTCCTGAGTTAAGAGCTTTGAGACAATTGAAGAAAGATTATCCCGATACACAGTATGTCTTTGTTTCCGAAAGAAAAGCACCTCTGTCTACTCGTTCGGTTCGTCATATTGTTGCCAGGGCAGGAAAATTGGCAGGAATCGAAGGTAGAGTTCATCCCCATCAGTTACGCCATGCCTGTGGTTATTATCTGGCAACTAATGGACAGGATACCAGAGCGATTCAGGATTATTTGGGACATCGAAATATTCAGCATACCGTTCGCTACACCCAGCTAAATCCTTCTAGATTCGAGAGTTTTTGGACTGATTAGTTATCATATTTTAGATTCGATAGTTGATTTGTATTATTAGCTATAACTCAGGCAGAGTAAGGATTTAAAGCCTATCTTGCACTATTTTGCACGTATCTCGGCTCTTCCCCTTGACGAGTTTATCAGTAAATGGTTCGAAAAGAACGAGCCTCAAAAGGGAGAAAACTTGCGATCGCTTCTCAAACAACCAGGAAATGAACGAATTAACGATTTAATCAAAAATCCTCTACGTCTGATGTTGCTATGTTATTCCTGGCATAAACAGAATAGTTTGAGCCAAGAGCGGCTTCCTACAACTAAGGCAGAATTATACCAGGGGTTTGTTAGCTCTTTTTATGATTGGAATCAGAGGAAAGTCAGAAAAAGATTTACCCAAACCGAACTAAATATTGCTTTAGGAAAGCTAGCACTACAGGCAATAGATAGAAACGAATCGCGGTTTAGGTTAAAAGAAACTTTTATTGGTCAGTATTTAGAAGAATCTTTGTTTGAGGTAGCGCAAAATTTGGGCTGGCTCAATCAGGTGGGTGTAGCAGCAGAAAATCCTACTGAAAAAGTCTATGCTTTTTATCATCCTACTTTTGAAGAATATTTTGCTGCCTGTGCGATCGATAACTGGCATTTTTTCTTAAACCACGTACCTACCAATCCCACTAAAGGCACTTACCGCATTTTTGAACCGCATTGGAAAGAAATAACATTGCTTTGGTTAGGACGAGAGAATGTTTCTGTAGAGCAAAAAGAAAACTTAATCAAAGCTTTGGTAAAGTTTGGTGATGAATGCACAGAATTATATGGCAATCAAGCTTACTTTTTTGCTACAGCGTATTTTCTCGCTGGTGCTGCTACTGCTGAGTTTCTAGATTGTAGTTTAAAAAAACAAATTATTGAAAAAATTGTTGAATTAAGTTTCGGTCATTTTAATTTTAAAACTAGAAAATGGAAAACCTTTTTCTACTATATTAGAATAACAGCTAAAAAAGCACTAAAAGAAGCAAATTATTCGGATGTAGCAACAGCTTTATTAAATAAAATATTCTCTTTAGGTGATGTAGACGATTTTTATCAATATCAAGAACATGAACACATATTTTCCAGTCTTTTTTGGTGCTTAAATGAATTTGAGCCACAACATTCTTATGTTATTGAAAAAATAATTCATTGGATTGATAATATTATTGTTTGGGATGAACAAGGTGAATGTAGTATTAATAACGAGTTTTTAGAGATAACGGAGTGGCTACCATTTAGTAGGATTGAGGTCAGCAATTCAGGTATTATTAAAGCAATTTTAAATTTTCTCAATACTGGATATAAAGCAAATATTAAAATCAGAGAATATCACAATAAGTTAAGCTCATTAGAAAATTCGACAATAATAGAAGAAAGAATTCTTAAAGAGAAAATTGGATTAACTAAAAAATTAGAATTAGCCGCTAAGGTATTTGAAGTAGCAGGAGATACTTTAGTTGATATTGTAGTAGGCGATGGAGAGGTAGTTGAACTTCTGATCGATATTTTAAAGTCTGAAGCAGAGAATAACTTTGAATATGACTTGTATCTAAAAATCTTAAAATGGTTAAATTCAGTTTCTCCGCAAAATAAAGAAGCTCTTCGATTTCTTTCAGAAGTAATCGATCATTCTAACGATCGATTGTTATGTTATAAAACAGCTAAAGCTCTACTAAAACTCGAACCCAAAAATCAGAAAGCTTTTGATATTTTAGACCAGTCTTTGGATAGATTTCAAAATGAAGCAATTAAAATTGAAATTTCCTTAGAATTAATCAAAATTGATTTAAAACATTATCAAGCAATTAATTACTTATTTGAACACTTAAAAAATGTTCGTCCTAAAAATAGCTCTGAAAGAAACGATATATCTAAAATTATTACTGAATTTTGGAAAATTTCAGATCGAAATGAAAGCGTATTTGAAAATCTAATCAAGCTAATTGAAAATAACTGTAATAATTATGTTTGTACACAAATTATTTTAAGGCAAGCTGAAACTAATTCTTCTCAAGAAATATTTAATGTTTTAGGTAATTTATTCCAAAATCATCAAGATAGGGATGTTCGTTATGTTGCTGCTTTAGAAATTCTGAAAATAAATCCTAATAACTTAGAAGTAATAAATTTCTTAATTGATTGGTGTACGTACATACAAGAAGACTTTAGTACTGATATTGAAAAAAACAGGATATATAAAATATTTATTCAAAATCCCAAAACAATTGAGTCGCTAATTCAAATATTGCAAACTTACCAAAACAAAAACAGCCTTGAGATTAATTTGTATAAACATAAACTTAAAACTATTCTTTGGCTTTTAGAAGGTGTTGGAAACAAAACTGGTAACGCTGAAGTAATTACTATTTTAACTAATTTATTAGAAAATATTGAACAACCAGAAATTTGCTGTATAATTGCTCAAACTTTAGGAAAAATATCTTTAGATAACTCATTGGCAATCGACATTTTAATTAAAGTTTTAAGCAATAACAAAGAAAGAAATATTAGAAGTCGCGTTATAAATAGTTTGGAGAAAATTGGTTACGGTAGTCTAAAAGTTGTAGACTATTTGCTAAAACAAATTGTTGAAAGTAATGGCAGTGTAGAATTTAATATAAAAAAAGCTCTGATTAAAAACATTAAACCAAATCGTACTTTTTATATTGTCAGTACAATAAAAAATTATTTAATAGTCAAAGAGGAGTATTATTTAGATGAAATACTGTGGCACTGCGCTCAAAATATGTCATATCCTGAATTTCATCGGGCTTGGCACAACACTACTACTGTAATTCATCCAGAAATGTCTGACTTTACTGGTATTGGTGCTAACTTATATACATTAAATTTAAATTTAGAGAACCTGCCTCTTCAACTTAAAAGTTCAATTAATAAAGATGGCGTTCTTAATAACCACATTCAAATAATTTGCATTAATCAAAGTCAGATAAGCGATCGCGATAATCCTGCTGTTGAGATTTATGACCAAATGCTTAAGTATGGTTGTTCTGAAAGAGATAATGGTGAACTTGAAACTATGCTATTGCTTAAGTCTTATTGGCATTCGCTACAACGCAATACTGAAAAACTAATGGTCTTGGTATTTTACGATTCAACTGCGTCAGAAACAGAATGGACAGGATTTAGACAAAGTATACTAGATCCTTTGAATACCTTTGAAGGTGCAATTTGCGTTATCACAGACCAACCTGCTAGTAAACTAAAGCAGTTTTCACCGAGTTCACCAAATCTGATTGAAAATCTCATGGGATGGATGAGAAAAATTTATTTGGAATCTTAGTTTTTTGAGAATAGAAACTAGATCTAGGTCACAGTGTTTTTAGATTACTTAAGTACTCAAAATCAAAATATGCTGGTGTTTGTAATGGGAGCAATGCGAAAAAGCTAGCTTTAAAATCGGGCGATTGCCCGATTTTAGAGATGATTAAAAGTTAGTACGATCGCTTAATAGCAAATATGATTGAGAATAAACACAAGCGCAAGTCTGAGTTGGTGATAAAAAGACTAAGTTGACAATACTTGCCTTTCAAATACACTATAGTTTCCTGTAAGTTTGTTTTAAAAAAAGGATTTACTTATTTCTGTCTAGTCCTATCTGATGTCGATTAAGTTTTTCGTTACTCTTGATTTCTTAAATAGATTTCGTGAAATGATTCAAAATTTTTTACTCTAGCACTCGTCCTCTGGTTATCTAAATTGAGTTCCCTACAAATAATTGTGTAAATCTTTGTAGGAAATCCGCCAGGAAATTCCCATTCCTCACCTCCATCTTCCATAATTACAATACCTGAGATATTTGGATACCTATAACCAAGTTGATGTCTTACAATATAGTTTGAGAGTTGCTTACTATTTGTAAAACCTAAAGGGCGCATCTCTGTAATAAGTTGATGTAATTCAATAGCTTTTGTTTCTTCTAAGCAGTGCTCTTCAGCTATTCTTGTAATTTCACGTTGACGTAAAGCCTCTGCCTTTTTTCGCTGCTCCTCCTTTACCGCTTTATGTTGAGCCTCCAAATTATCTCGTTCAATACTTAGTTCATGTTTACGACTATTTCCAACTAAGTCTATTGTTACAAGGTCAAGCCAACTAGGTTTTTGAGAGACTACATTTCTCCAGATACTTTCTACTTTTTCGATCAAATCACATAATTCATGTGTATAGCTTTGAGGAATATTGTCTGCCTTTAGCCAAAGTTTACTAACTTGTTCGCCTTTTTCAGTGGTTTCAAGTTCATACCAGAAATTGACTGTATTAAAAGCTTCTTTGTTGTCCAATTTTTGAGCTAACTCTGGATGTTTTTTCTTGATCTTTTTAATATGAAAGAAAACTTTTCTGTCAGGATCGAAAAAAGTACGACCGACAAACCCAAATCCTCTGTCAGCATTATAGTTTTTAATATTACCAAAGTCTATTGTCATAAAACCAATACCACTCACCTACCGCGAAGGGAAATTGCTGCGGCGTATATACTAAGCTACAAATAAGAATTCCCTGCTTACGAGTAAAACTTTCAAAGAAGCCCAACTATTTGTATAGTGACTTTGGTACTTTTGTAGAAGTAATAATCTAAAGTAAGCGTCTGCAAGTGAACGCGCACTAAGATAAGGGAAAAAGGTAGTAAGTTTAAGAGATCGTCCAAACAACGATCGACTATGGTTGTGTATTAACCCTAGAGCGTCGTCGTCTACGTTTAGAAGAAGTTTTAGAAGCGACAACAGAATCAGTTTCAGTTCCAGGTAGAAGCCGAACCGAAAAAAGAAGAGGATAACGGCAATTAGTACCAAGATGGGGAACCATGCCTAAAACTGCATCTTTAAGTTTTTCAGGATCTAAAGTTAGAAAATAATTGTTTTGAGAGTCATGATAAATAGTAATCGTCGGAAGGGTTTTGAGGTCAACATCAGGATTGGCAAGAGTTTTAACCTCAATAGAAAGATACTGTAGTTGAGACATATCAATAGTTGAAGGTATGTGTGTAGCGAAGGGTAGTCTGCTTGAGAAAAAGGGTAAAAAGGTAAAAGGGTAAAAAAGGTAGGACAACTATTAACTATTTCAGAGTGCTTCTAATTGCTTTAATTTGTTCATTCCTTTGCCCTTTACCCTTTACCCTTTGCCCTAAAATAGTTCTTCAGTTGCAACTGCATGAGATACATCGGCATGGCAGAGTTCATTCTCCGCAACCCATTCTGCCTCTAACGAAGGAGATAAGAGATAGTACCATTCGGATTCGTTGAAGTAACGCTCAGGAGAGGAATAACACTGAGGGTTATGCTTTTTCTCAATAACCTCAAATACTGCCCATTCAGTGTGGTCTTCGTCAGAGTCAACGACTTTAACCATATCCCCATAATCGTATTCAGGATATGGGAGAGCAAGAAGCGATCTGGATTCAGAGTTAAGATCGCAGTCATGGGTGCGTTGATGATGTTTTCTGGTAGCGTCGTCAAATAGGTGACACCAACCCCTACCTCTTTCGTCGTTGTAATCTTGGAAGTAAGTGCATTTAGCACAGGTGTCGGATTGGCGGATTAAAACCGATTCTTCGTACCAGCTACCATCATCAACTTTGTATTTCCAACGGGGTTGGTTTAGGAGTTTGCCCGATGATGTTTTACTTTCTATTAATTCCATTCCACAGATAGTAAGCGTTTTGGAGGGATTAAATTTGTTAATTACCTCATCATGAAATCTGAATTTTGGTTGGTAATTGTATTCTTCGGTTTCTGTAGGATGAATGTTCGGTGCGAATTCGATAGTGACGAGAATCTTTTCGTCTACAGTTAGTGCTGAGAGTGGTAATTTTTCTGCTGTGTATGTCATCATGAGATTACCTCGTAATAGTAGGTGACAAGGAGAGCAAGTACCGTCCAAAGTTCTGCTCTCCTTTGTGTTCATTAAATTTTTAGCGATAGCTAACTAAAAAAAAATCTTCTGCTGGTAAACTTCGTTGTGCGGTTAAATTTAAATCCGCTACGATTATTTCCCAAAAAGAGTTTTATTGGTTTTTCGTGGTGCTGTTGAGTTGTTGAATTATGGCACTTTGGTTAACTTCAGGCTTGCAATGTGCTGTTGTTTCCTAATAATTTTATTGTAAACTTGTTAATTAACAGTTGTCAACTGTTTAGTTGACAGTTACCATATACTAATAGAGTTGGAATTTAAAATTATGACTGTGAAAGTCAGGCGAATTGTCAAACAAGAAGTTGATATTCCAGGATTGGGATATCAAATAAAAAAAGCAAGAGAAGCTGACGATCGTCCAGTCACAGAGTTGGCAAAAACAGTCGGAATTTCTCGCAACTATTGGTATCAGTTGGAAGCTGAAGCTGTATTAGGAGGTGTAGCGGAAGATACGATCAAAAAGATAGAAAAAGTTTTAAATGCCGATTTTGGCATTGACTTTGATGATTAAATTAATTTTTGAGTTGATTTTGAGTTCAGAAATTTGGAACCTTAATCAAGACTAAATTATTAATAATCGAGACAAAAAGCAAAAAGCGACCGCAGATTTCTTGGCAGAGTGTGCGATCGCTTTAGGTCAAACCATATCCCAAAGGGGGAATAAATGATTAGTTCTATTTTGTGCGACGCAGTAAGTCGCTTGATTTAAGTGAAAATTTCATGACTGAGGTTATGGATTTCTAGTAGATTTCATCCTACTATTCCCACGTAAAGGAGTCTCGTACTCTGGTCACATTGAAAGTAAATAATGAACTCAATGGAATGCAGACCATGAATGTATCCGAAGGTGGATAACCTCTATCCAGCTAGGGCTAGGGAAAAGTTGGAAGGGTTAATGTAAATGAATTGTCGATGAGGTTCCGTTAATTAAAGTGGGTGAAATGAGGTTGATACACCCTGACCAAAATGGTAAGCGGGCTGGTTATTAGGTCAAAATATCTTGATAACGATGAAACACTGCCCCGTCGGAATATAGACAAAACCCTCCCCAACTGTATCTTAATCATGTGAAACTGCGGTAAGCCCTATAGGTTCTCATTTATGAGTAGGTCGGACGTAAGAAAGACGGAACCACCTAGAGGGTAAAGGATACGGAAAAAGCGAAAGCTACCAGCCGAAAGGCAACGCGAACAAATAAGCGGGTAGATAGGAGTTCTAGATTTGCTCCACTTGAAAGAGTGCTAAATTCCAATAGGTTATCAACGATAGACACTTTGTAAAGGAACTGAACCCATAGTGAAAGATAGAGTCCAATCGGACATCGGAGCTAGAAGAACCAAACTCACCAACTGGTCAGAAATTGACTGGAAAAAGGTGATGAAAAAGGTTAAGAACCTAAGACAGAGAATATATCGTGCGACAAAGCTCAAACAGTGGAATCGGGTCAGAAGCCTGATGAAACTAATGCTACGCAGCTACTCCAATTTAATGTTGTCAGTTAGCCGAGTCACCGAAGCTAATAAAGGGAAAAATACCCCAGGTATCGATGGATACTTGGCTAAAACCCCAAAACAAAGAGTCAAATTGGTAAATAACTGGGACTTCCAAGTATGGAAAATAAAACCCACCAAGAGGATATACATACCCAAATCAAACGGGAAAAAACGTCCTTTAGGCATACCTACCATTAATGACCGAGTGGCACAAGCCATTATAAAAAATGCCCTGGAACCAAGCTGGGAGGCAAGATTTGAAAGTAATTCTTTTGGATTCCGTCCTGGAAGGGGATGTCATGACGCAATTGAAGGATGTTTCTACAGATTCAGAAAAGGGTCGATAGACAACTGGATATTAGATGCGGACATCAAAGGGGCGTTCGACAACATTAGTCATGAGTTTATTCTCAAAAACCTAGAGTTTACTCCAGGCAGAGAGTTTATTAAACAATGGCTTAAAGCAGGATACGTAGAATCTCAAGTCCTCAACAGGACGGATAAAGGAACACCACAAGGTGGCAATTTAAGCCCTCTACTTGCAAATATTGCACTGGATGGGATGGACAATTGGCTCTCAAAGATTACCGAAACAAAAATATACGGCAAATCTAAAAGAGGAAAAGAACGCAGAATTTACGGATTTATCCGTTATGCGGATGACTTTATCGTTACAGCCCAAACCAGAGAACAAATAGAGGCTATTATCCCAAAGATTCAAGAATGGTTAGCCCACAGAGGTCTATGCCTCAGCGAAGAAAAAACTCAAGTTAGACATATTAACGAGGGTTTTAACTTCTTAGGGTTTAATATCAGAAGATTCAATGGGAAGTGCATTGTTAAACCTCAGAAGGAAAAGGTAAAGGAAAAACTCAACCAGATTAAAATATGGTTAAAAAAACATCCAAACGCTAAACCTGAAGCGGTTATAGATGTCCTAAATCCAATACTGAGAGGTTGGGGAAACTACTACAAACATGGAGTCAGTAAAAAAACCTTTGCAGACTTTGATTACAAATTAGTCAAAAAGCTAATTAAATGGAGCAAAAGGAGACATCCAAACAAAGGCATGAAATGGGTAATTCCCAAATATTTTGGCAGAATAAAAGGGAACAAATGGGTATTTAAAGCGGATACTAAAAACAGACAGGGCGAAGATACAACCAAGTTTATCCTTAGATTGGCTACCATACCAATCATCCGTCATGTCAAAGTAAAAAGTGATGCCTCCCCAGATGACCCCCAACTGAGAGAATACTGGGAAAAGAGAAAGACCAAAATAGGCAAGAATCATTATGCCAAGGGGTCTAAGCTCTACAGGATTGCAGAATTGCAAAACTGGAAATGCCCCGTTTGTAAACAACACTTGTTTAATCAAGAGTTGATAGAGACACACCATAAACAAGAAGTGGCATATGGAGGAAGCGACGAGGAATATAACCTTGTTCACGTACACCAAAAATGTCACAGACAAATACATGGTAAACGAGCTAAGTCAAAGATAGCTTGAGCCGTGTGATTGGAAACAGTCAAGCACGGTTCTTAGAGGGGGAGGATACGGCGACGTATTCCTCTCTACTCGACACGAGAAGTGCTGCAAAAGTGCATCTCTAATTCGGTACAGCACTCAAAAAACTGTCTGAATCAAGGAGGTGTAGCATGATTGGATTTATCTCGCCTTTTAAGATTCTGGATTACATAGACCGCCTCGAAATAGTCAAAGAAACAGGTTCTGAATACCACTGTAAATGCCCTGTATGCGGGGACGGTGGTTTTAAGATTAAGAAGAAAACTGGCAAGTACCAAGCTTTCAAGTGTGGGTGCGAAGTTAAGGATATTAGAGAAGCTATTCGCCCTTGGAAAGAGGTGGAAGGTGAAAGGCAAAAAGGAAAAAGCGGTGCGACCCCGCAGAGGTTTCCTCTGCAAGGGAACGCGCACCAAGACAAGGGTAAAAATTCCTTTAACCTTGACCCTTTCCCCTTTCCCCTAAAGCAAAAGCTTTTAGCCAGACTACCAAAAGCATCCGAAGATACGCCACAACAGAATACAGATATAGAAGTTCCTCAATGGCTACAGAAACAGGGAATACCAGCGATCGCTACTGAAACCCGTTACCACTACTCAAAAACGCAGTGGGTGTCACGTTTTCAATGGCAAACCGACAAAGGAAGGGAAAAAACCTTTAGACAGGCACACATTAGCTCAAACGGATTAGTACGGTGGAAAAGAGGGTCAAAAGACTGGAATGCTTATCGACAACAAGAAGTTGCTGCCCATTGCCGTAATAAGTGGGTATTAGCAGTAGAGGGAGAGCAGTGTGTTGAAGCAGCAAGAGCCAAGGCGATCGCTACAATAACTTGGCAGGGTTCCAATTGGAATAAAAACGCAATTGCTTCAACTATAAAAGCTCTCAAAAAAGCTGGTGCAGAGGGTTTGGTTTACTTCCCCGACAATGATGAAGCAGGAAGAAAAAAAGCCAGCCTAGTGGAATCAGCAGCAGTTGAAGCTGACTTTCCCTGTCTGGTTCTCAGTCCTAAAGATATCTGGGCAGAAATACCAGAGAAAGGAGATCTGGCGGATTGGGTACAAGCTCATCCCGATTTAAAGTCGGAAGAACTAATAGCTAAGTTAGAAACAGCAATAGAGGGGGTAGAGTGTAGGAAAAAAGGGCAAAGGGAAAGGGAAAAAAGGAGTGAAGAACCCTTTGACCTTTCGCCTTTTTCCCTTTCCCCGAACGAAGTTCCTAACTGGTCACAGTCGGATTTGGCTTTATGGCTAGCATCCAAGTATCGATCGCAGTTAGCCTGGAATACGGAGTTACAACAATGGTATCGATATAGCTCTGTAATGTCAGGAATCTGGAGCATCGAACCTACAGAATTTGTCGGGCAGTTAGTAAAGTTAGAATTAGAAGCGATCGCCATTAAAATAACTCAGTCAAATCCAAAAGGAAAAAAACCAAGCTTCACTATTAGTTTTATCAATGGTGTAGTCGGACTGTTAAAAATGGATCTAGCAGTCCGTTGTTGGGATGAAGCTACAGGATTGCTACCACTGCGAAATGGGGTTTTAAACTTAGAAACTAAAAAGCTGTTACCCCATGCCCCCGAACATAAGTTAACTTGGTGTCTGCCATATAGCTATAACCATCTGTTGACCTGCTACCCAATACAGCAATGGCTAAACCAAATGTGTAGGGGTGACGAGGATCTAGTCCAGCTAATGAGAGCTTATTTAAGAGGTGTAGTAACAGGAAGAAGCGATTGGCAGAAATATCTGGAATTAATAGGACCTGGAGGAACAGGAAAATCCACTTTCACTAGACTGGCGATCGCTCTTGTCGGGAGTGAGAACACTCATACCACTACGCTCAAGAAACTAGAGGGGGAAAAGTTTGAAACCGCTTCGGTTGCTGGCAAGCGTTTGGTGTTAATTAACGATTCGGAACGGTATGCAGGAGAAGTTAGTAAGCTCAAAGGCTTAACTGGACAGGATACCTTACCATACGAAGTTAAATACAAACAGAGTAGCGGTGGCTTTACTCCTCAAGCAATGACCATTGTGGCGACTAATGAAGTAATTCAGAGTAGTGACTATACTTCAGGACTAGAAAGAAGAAGAATTTCCATACCGATGTTTAATCGAATAGAGAGCGATCGCCAGAAGAACCTAATCGAACATCGTAACGGAGAAATGTTTGGTGAATTTGTTCCCTATCTACCAGGACTGCTGAATTGGGTTCTGGAGATGAACGAAGCAGAAGCTACTAACATTATCAAAAACTATGAAACTGCCGTACCATCTCTATTAGCGATGAAAGCACAGACATTGGTAGAAACTAATCCCATCGCTGATTGGTTAGATAACAAGGTAATCTTAGACCCTGAAGCGAGGACTAATATCGGGGTAGCTAAGAGAGATAAAGATAGTAACTCTGATAACTGGTATTTGCACAATGACGAATGGCTGTATCCCAACTATGCAGAGTATTGTCACGATACTGGTAGTCGCGCGATCGGGTTACGGAGGTTTGTAAATTTACTATCCGACTTGTTAAATAATCAGTTGAGATTGAATGTAGAGAAGGGACGCGATCGCTTAGGCTCTTTTATTAGAGGGTTGAGACTTCGCGATGCAACAGATGATGAACCACCATTGATTACTAATGGTTCAAAAAAAACCAAAGCAGACTCTAGTAGTACAAATGTGGTTAATAAACTCTGGAATTTGGTGATGGAAAAGGTGGTTAAAGCGATCGACTGCTTAATGGATGAAGATGTTAATGAAGAAAATAGTAACTTAGAGACTGCCGAAGACAATCGAGCAGAAGAAGATTTTGATGTAGAAGCTGAAGAAACGGCTAGAGAGAGTGATGTAAATGAAGAAATAAGCATCGGCGATCGCGTGATGGTAAAGGATTGTCCAGGGCATTGGTCGTGGGCGCAACCATTTCAGGTGTTAGCCATTGAGGGTAATATGGTGGCGTTAGAACTGGTAGATGAGTTGGTAGAAATTAGTCGGCTAAAGCGGCATAAAGTAACATAAAGCAACAATAAATAGCAACCAACGCTAATTTATCTACGCTAAATTAGTAAGCTAGCTAATTAATTTAATTCGGGCTACAAAAAGATGTGGAACGACCGAGGTAGACAAATTGCTATTGCTATAAATCTCGAACAAGTTAAGTTAATTCAATATCTAGACGGGACGCAAGATACCAGTTCAAATGCTATTAAACCGATAAATCGAGGCATATTCGTTAACCCAACTTTAGATAAAAAGAAGTATTTATCGCTATTAAAAGTTTTTCATCCAGATGTCAGCAATTTAGACACCAAAGTTGCTACACAAATAGCTCAGACAATTATCAGTACCAAAGATGGTACGGTGAGAGTAACTAATCTTTGGAAAACTAATTACACAGCACGCTCAAATCAGAGCCAGCAGTCAGAGTCAAAAGCTAAAACTTCATCAGATTTTGACCAACGGTCAGCTGCAAGCCCTGGCGGCAACCGCCAGGGAACGGCTGATTCTTGGTGGAGAAAATACGGGTCGGTAAACCAGAGGCAAAAAAACGCTTCGGGTTCTGGCAATAATTCCGAGTCGAAATCAACCGCTAAAGAACGAAACTTTGAAACTTGGTTGGGTTACGTACCAAAGAGTTATTGGAACAAGTTTGGCAGCAAAGATACTTTTAGTCGAGATTATAGCGTAGAGTTCCGTATTTTCAAACGATGTTACTATGCCTATTTTGACACCGAACTAGAAATCGTGTTCCGAAGTCAATGGCTAGTAAGAGAAAGAATCGTAGCAATTCATCGCCATATTTTTCGCATTATTCATCAAGTCGATCTTTCTAAGTTAAACAAGAACGATTTGTGGTGTATCTGTGAGTTGGAAAGAATATCTTACAAGAAGACGGCGCGAAAAACCGATTTAGTTGATGATGTCTTGTTTCATTTGGTCGGTTTGTTTGTCGAGCGGGCAGAAGCAACCGACAAAGATAACTGGACATTATCTCTCAGACAGAACCAAACGTTGTGGAAGCACAAATTTATTTATCCTGACTATTATGGTAATTTCGAGCAGTTTTCTTCGGCTAATAGACAAGCTCGGACTAATACTGAGTCCTCATCACGTTCTTCGACCAGCGATTATCTTAACTGCGGTCAATATTTAAAGTTGAGAAACCGATGGTTAGAGCGCGACCAGTTCTTATATTTTTTGAACTTAACTAGGAAGACGGCACAACAACTACAGGTTCAAACATTCTCTAGCGATGGCTATCCTAGTTATCCCCTGGAGATACTAGAGTTAGCTTGGGAGAAGATGTCGCTGTAGCTGGAAAACTTCGTGTACCTCAAACCTTGAGTAAAAATTTATTCCAAATGTTAATCAAGTGGCAGTTGAAGCAGCAGTATAAGCTGTCTGTTTTGTAGTATATATGCAGTAACTAAGTTTTGAGTACAGTGAAGGGTGTGACTGAAGCTGAATGGCTGAAAACCATGCTAGTTATAAACGTGACGGATGTGACGGCAAATTTAAAAACTCATAATTAGCGTGATACCATTCGTACCGAAATAGAACTGCATTTTTATAACTGGATAAATATAAAAGAGTTTTGTTATTTACCGTCACGGTTATCGAACTAGATAAGCGCGATAAGCCAGGGCGCATAGCTTCGCAACGCCATTAATAAAGAATTCGCTAAAGGAAATGTAGCTCTAGCAGCAGGTGAAGCTAATATACCCCTTTTTCGATTAATTCTATAATATAGAAATAAAGGTATAAGGTGGAAAAATGCCTCTTAGTATTAAAGACAACAAAACAGATGCTTTRGTTCGTCAGCTAGCCGAATTGACGGGTGAGWCTATTACTGAAGCTGTCTTTGTAGCAGTCAAAGAACGGTTAGAGCGTTTGAAAACTTYTCRTTCTTCCTATTCTCTGGCTGAAGAACTCGATGCTATTGCCCAGCGWTGTGCTGCTTTACCCGTATTGGATTCTCGTTCGCCCGAAACAATAATCGGCTATGACGAAACAGGACTGCCTTAGCGTAATGGTAATTGACTCCTCAGCGTTAATAGCGATTTTTTGTGACGAACCAGAACGCCCCGATTTCAATCGCCAAATAGCAGCAGCTTCGCGTCGTCTTATTTCCACCGCTTCGGTTCTCGAAACTAGCATTGTTTTGGAAAACCGCTATGGGGAAGAAGCGTACCGAGAACTAGACTTCTTTTTACTCAAAGCAGCTATACATATCTATCCCTTTGATGCAGAGCAGTTAGAGATTGCCCGCCGTGCTTATCGACAATATGGTAAAGGACGGCGTGCGCTGGAGCGCACCGACTTTCGCAAAGCGAAAGGCGAGCCTCTCCAGAGGCTGGCAGGACTTAATTACGGGGACTGTTTTTCTTATGCTTTAGCCAAACATACTGGAGAACCTTTATTGTTTAAAGGCAACGACTTCAGCCAAACTGATATCGATTGCTGCTAATAAAAAARRAWWWYSRRGSSGKYSRRWTKKTKKTKGRRGRSSKTTSRRRWYYTWRWARWWARAAARWYKMMAAAARRAWKGSSRWWARSCWKRSSGCATGGCTGARTCTAKGACTTGCGTATGCTTCCGCAACGCCWWTGMYSAAAAAATTCGATAGAGTAAGAAAAATTACTTTACTTTATTGGGTRTCARTGATGGTGAATAAAWCYTCTTYGCYTSCTTCRACGARAAATAAAGCACAGAAACAAGWRCGGGGCAATAAAGTCTCTAGTCCCAAGAACAGTTYATCATCTAATTTAAAAGCCGAAAATACAAGCAAAACCCAACTTAAAACCTCTCAAAATCCCGAATCTAATAGTATTTTTCAAGCGATCGGAGTGCTTGAAGGTCTAGTAGCGGTTAAAAACGAGGAACAACTTACAGTTACCATAGAAGGGCAAACATACCGTTTGGGCTACACTGCTAAATCAAAGCAAAGATACAAAGCGTTGATAGAAGAAATCAAGTTTCAGGGCAGCAGCACTAAAAAGTTATCAGTGTATCCTCAAATTAGCTATAACAAAAAACAAGAAGGTTACAAAGTAGATTTTAATTTGGTAACGGTCGCGAACACAGAAGAAGCCAGAACCAGTATTTTTCAGGATTTAGCAGCAGGTCAGAGAGACTCCGCGCAGCGCGTCCGCGCAAACGCCGCAAGGCGGCTTTGAGCCGATAGGCTCTGCAAACGACGGAGCTGCCTCTGACTTCGTGAGTTTTATCTGTCGGGGTTTTGGCAGTATGTACCTTTCTTTGAGTCTCCAGTTATTGCAGTGTTGAGAAATTACAGTGACAAATTAGCTCAAACAGTAGAAAGAGTTGGGACTAAGAAAGCTAGGCAGATATTGAAGCCGAATTACATTCCTGTAGATTGGGCGGATTCATCAGTGGCAGCGTTTAAATACGATCCAGACCTTGAGAAAAAGCAGCAGATGCCCCGTTATTTCGTGCGAGTAAAAGCTAAATTTAGACCAGAGAATAACTGCTTTGAGACGATCGAACAGATTGGAAATAGCACAACTCAAGCACCAAAATATTTGAAGTAAGAACCTGTAAAAAGCTCTAATCAAGGGACATTATGAGCAGCAGAATAAGCTACTTGTTTTGTAGTATACATAAAATAAATAAGTTTTAACTACAGTGATAAGTATGATGGAATCGCAATAGCTAGAAACCTTGTCAGTTATGGATGTGATTGATGTGACGGCAAATTTAAAAACTTACAATTAGCAGTGTTACTTTAGCCAAAGTAACACTGCATTTTTATAGCTAGACAAAAATTTAAGGAAGTTTTGAATTTATCCATCACAGTCGTTTTTCACTGCTTCCAAATCGTTAAAATTAGCCAGAATAAAGTACAACCTTTTAAAACAAGTTAGAGCCAAATGAGTCGGGAAAAAACAGTTCAAGCAACAAAGACAGAACACTATAGAAAGTACACAGTCAAAGAACACGAACGGAAAATGTACGAACGAGAGTACAAGTTCGTCTGTAAAGGATGTGACCGTGTTGTAGAAAGAATGAGCTACGCAGTATGTTGTCCGAGCTACGGAAACGATTGTAATGGTAAATTATCTCAATGTCGGAGAAATCAATAATGTTGTCAGAAGAGTTACTAAAAGCGATTGAAAGCTTAGAAAGATTACAAGACCATTACCAAGACGAACATGAATATTATTTGGCTAAGGCGATGGAAGCTAAGGAACACCAAGAAAAAATCGAGGTATTACTACAAGATTTAGATAATCGAGAAAATTATCGCCTAGCTAGTTCTGAGGTTAGAGAGGGGTTGTCAAGTAAAGAAGCTTCGTTCTTTTGTAACCCCTCCGAAGATGAATCAACATTTCTGCGCCGAAGAAGAAAAAGAAAAGGATTGAATCTACTTGAAGGGCAGCCAGAAACAGCGAACGGGACAAACGGAGTAAAAAGTGAAGAAGATTTTCCAGATGATGAGCCTGAAATGATAAAGTTTGACTTTGGTTCACCTATCGACTCTACTGACTCTCAAAGTGAAACGGATAATTCAGAGCGAGAATTAGATTCGGTGGCTAGATTTCTAGAATTATCAAGAACCGTAGCGATTGAGGAAATATTTAAGTCAGAAGCTAATAAAACACTGCATCTGAGTTACATACAGAAGACACTAAACTCAAAACTAAACTTACAACTGAGCGTAGAAGCGGTAAAGCTGTATCTAGACCAAGCTATAGAGCAAGGCTATTGTCAATTAGATGTTTACGATTGGCTTTGCCAGTGCGCGTAGCGCAATCGCTCTTGCTATGTATCCAATGAGAACAAATCTAAATTGCCGATAGTTCAAAGAACGAGCGTGGAATATGCTGAGGGAACCTCAGCATTTCCGCTCGATGAAAGCGAAGTAACCAATTCTACTTCTCCTAACGACGATGTAGATTCTAATGGCAAGGTAATCTCTGAGATTAACCAAGTCGAACCAAAACGAGACAAAACTTCATCAACTAAATCAAAAGCAGTTAAAAGTACACAGCGTAAAAAGCTCTACAATTTACCACCGTCGAGTAAGTTGAAAGTAACTTTGCTGAAGACGGTAAAAGGATTTTTAGCAGAGCATAAACTTGATGTGTTTACATCACAGGACATCATCGATTATCTCTATTCCAAAAAACAACAATCAAACTGGTCAAAAGATCGAGTAACTAAAATACGTCAAGCGATCGGCAATGTGTTAGGAAGGGATAGTTATTTGGGAACGGAATGGGAAAGAGTCAAGCTTGGTACGTATCGGGCTTTAAATTAATCAAGATAAATGCGATCGCCCCCGACACTGGCTTGCACTAATCGCCAAAGTTTGAGCGGCAAAACTAACTACTTGTAAACGAATCATCAAGAGAAGATGAATTTTATCTTAGAGCGAGGAAAATCACTTTTCAGGTAGAAAGTCTAAGTCTAAAATTGAATCAATAAAAACTCTTATTATAAATACCGCTAGCTGTCTACGGCAAAAAGCTAGCTTATATTAAATTCGCACCCAGACTGTAACTCAGTCTGGGTGTTATGATTTGTAGGAAATTTGCGTTATTAAAGACTAAATTGTTGGTAGGAGCGATTGACAAGAATTGAGAGTAATAAGCCAGGAAGTAAGGCTTATACTTACGGTTACGTTCCGCTTACGCTACGGCTGCTCGGTATGTCTTAACAAATCTAATTAGGTGTATTTACAAATAACCGCTTTTTTTGATAGATATAAAAGTAGTCTTTTGTATATTCAGTGTAGTAATAGTTGACTTCAAAATAAAAGCAATCGGGAGAGATTTATGAGCACATCTATCAATCTTTCAGATCTAGATGGCAGCAACGGCTTTGTAATTAATGGTATAGGCGATGGCGATCGCTCTGGTACTTCAGTTAGCAATGCAGGAGATGTCAACGGCGACGGCATCGATGACATTATCATTGGTGCACCTGATGCTGGTGAACGAACAGTTGTAGGCAATTATAATCGATACACTACTGGCGGGGAAAGCTACGTTGTCTTTGGCAGTAGCAGTATCGGTAGTGACGATGGTATCGACTTAAGCTCTTTAGATGGTAGTAACGGTTTTGTTTTAGAAGGAAACAATGGCGATCGCTTTGGTACTTCAGTTAGCAGTGCAGGGGATGTCAATGGTGATGGTATCGAAGACATCATTATTGGCGCACCAGGAACCTATGACTACTCGAACGATACTGGTGGAGAAGGAAAAAGCTATGTAGTTTTTGGAGGGACAGAAATTGGCAGTAGCGGCAATCTAAAATTAGAAATTCTAGATGGTAGTAATGGCTTTGTAATTAATGGTGTCGACCCAGATGATAATTCTGGTCGTTCTGTTAGTAATGCAGGCGATGTCAACGGTGATGGCTTCGACGATTTAATTATTGGCGCACCTAACGCTACTGGCATAGCAACAACTTATAATTCTGCCAGTAATTCCTATGATTATGTTGACGACGAATATCTCAACAATGGAGAGAGCTATGTAGTGTTCGGCGGCAGTAATCTAGGCAGCGATAGTAAGATAAATCTAGGTTCACTCAATGGCAGCAATGGCTTTGTGCTTCAAGGAATTGATGGCACCAATAAATTTGCTAGTAGAATTGAAATTAATTACGATTTAGACCGCTTTGGATTTTCAGTTAGCGGTGCGGGGGATGTCAACGGCGATGGCTTTGACGATCTGATTATTGGCGCACCTGGTATTGCTAGATATGATGGTTCTGGTGGCGGTGAAGGAGAAACTTATGTGGTGTTCGGCGGCAGTAATCTAGGCAGCGGTGGAGCGTTCGCTGTAGATGCCATCGACGGCAATAATGGCTTGGTTCTAGATGCTGCCAATATATACTCTGATTCCTCCATAAACTATTTCGGTGAAATCTATTTTGGTTTTTCAGTTAGCAATGCGGGAGATGTCAACGGCGACAGTTTTGACGATCTATTTATCGGTGCGGCTTTTAGTGCAGTTTCACGTGGAGGAACCAGCCTCACAGAGTCGGGAAAGGGCTACGTCATATTTGGTGGAAATGAATTTGAAGATAGCGGCGTTTTACACCCTAATGCACTTGATGGCAGTAATGGTTTTACTCTAGAAAGTAGTGAAGAAGGCAATCTCTTAGGTAGGGCGGTAAGTAATGCTGGAGATGTTAACGGCGATGGTTTTGACGATCTAATTATTGGTGCTCCCGATGGTGGAGCATTCAACATGAATGGCTATTTTTATCCAGGTAGTGGTTCTGGTACGAGTTATGTCGTGTTTGGTAGTGATGAAGTTGGCAGCGAAGGGACGATCGATGTAGACGTTCTTAATAGTAATGACGGCATAATTTTAGAGGGCATTGAAAAAGGAGACAGAGAAACCTTTGATAATGGCGATCGCTCGGGGTATTCTGTAAGCAGTGCAGGTGATGTTAATGACGATGGTATAGATGACCTAATTATTGGTGCGCCTTTTGCCGATCTTGACGGCAATAACCAGACTGGAGAGACATATGTAGTCTTCGGCTTCTCAACACCGACTGAAGACATTGTCGGAACTGCTGGCAATGATTCTCTTATCGGCACGTTCAGTAACGATACGATTAATGGTTTGGTAGGCAATGACACCATCATAGGCAATGGTAGTCAGGATACTTTTATTATTAACGCAGGAGATGGTACTGACACCATTACTGATTTTGGCGGCGTAGGAAAAGGCATTAATCCACCTCAAGAGATTATCAATGAAGTAGATACAATACAGTTTGTCGGCGATAGGCTTACTGCCAAAAATTTAATTCTCACTCAAAAAAACAAGGCTCTCGAAATTACGTTTGAAGGAGTAGAAAATACGACACTTGTTCTGTCGGATTTTAATTTCGAACAGTTAGATAACCTACCTTCGGGTCTTGGTAACATTCTTTTTGACGGGCAACAGGAAATCAGAGATAGTTTCGATGTCGTCAATGCTGCTCAAAAACCTAGCAGAGTATTTCGTCCTAATACAGTTACTTTTCTCAATGACTTAGACAATATAACTAGTGGCTTGAAAAATTCTGATGATGTAATCAACGCTCAGGGAGGAAACGATATTCTGCTCGGTCGTTCTGGAGATGATGTGCTACGAGGTGGCAATGGTAACGATCGTTTGCTAGATGGTGATGCGGGTAATGACCTACTAGACGGTGGTGAAGGTAATGACGGTCTGTTTGGCGGCACTGGAAAAGACAGATTCGTGCTGAGAAAGGGACAAGGAATAGATACTATTTTTGATTTTCAAGATGGTATAGACTCATTAGTGCTAGCTGATGGTTTAGAATTCGAGCATATTAAAATTGGAACGAATCAGGACAAGACTACAATTAGCGTATCCGAGACTAAGGAAACGCTAGCATCTTTGGTAGGAATACGCGCTACTGAAATTACTCTTGATGATTTTACAACGATGAGCTCTTGAAGGTTTTGAAAAATAAAGGCAATAGAAAATCCAGATAGTAGTAATCCCTAAAAGTAAGCTTGCAATTGAGAGAAATCTCAACAACCAGTAATGCACTTCCCARAGCGGTCAAACTCCATTGTTCGTCCGCTCAAGGGAACATATACTGGTATCTCGGTTGCTTGAATAAATTCGTCTGTCTTCGTACCAGGAATCACTTTTCCTCCTTCTGTAGCTGCTTCTTTGGACCAGTAGTAAAAGTATATATCTCGGTTGAACCCCTTAATCACCGTTATAAAAACTGCCAATATACCAATAGTTGTGATCTGCAAAATTTGTATATAGAATAATRACTATGGCARATAATATTGTATAGACTAAAGCCTATAACAAAAATACAGTTAATCATTTAACACTTAATACTAAAATACTACAAATCTTTTATTTAGTATCGCTAAAAAGTTTTTGCTCCATAAATATCGAGCGATCGTACTGCAATGCGATCGCTTTTTTTTGGGGTATGGCAACGATTAAAGACACATACGATAACATAGACAATGAGCCAACATTCTTGGTTGATTAATCGCACTGCCGTCTTGGCAACCAAGCATCAAAAAGAACAAGTAATTGCTCCACTTTTTGCACGAGAATTTGGAGTTAAAGTAATAGTACCAGCTAATTTTAATAGCGATCGCTTTGGGACATTTACTAGGGATATTCCCAGAGCAGGTAATCAATTAGAAGCAGCACGACATAAAGCAGAAGCAGTTTTAAAACTGACAGGAGAGACTCTAGCTATAGCTAGTGAAGGGGCATTTTATCCCCATCCCAGCTTTCCTTTTATCGGCTGCGATCGGGAATTAATTTTATTATTAGATCGTGCTAATAATCTAGAAATAGTAGGAGAAGAACTATCAATCAAAAGTAATTATAATCATCGATATATAAAAAGTAGCGCAGAAGCCTTGGTATTTGCTCAAGAAGTGGGCTTTCCCGAGCATGGTTTAGTAGTCATGTCTGACCCCTATACCCAGAAGCAAGAAGAAATTTTTAAAGGAATAAATCAAACAGAAACTTTAATTCAAATAGTCAATTATCTTCTACAAAAAAAATCCCAAGATACAGTTTACCTGGAAACTGATATGCGAGCAATGTTCGATCCCACTCGTATGCAGGTAATTGCCCAAGCTACCTTGAATTTGATTCAAAAAATTGGTCAATTATGCCCTCAATGTTCTTGTCCAGGATTCGATCTCATCGAACGAAAACAAGGTTTGATATGTTGTTGGTGTCATACTCCTACTAACTTAACCTTAGCTGAAATATATCAATGTCAAAAATGCCAATTTCAAGAAACTAAAATGTATCCCCAAGGTAAAAAATTTGCCGAGCCTGGTAATTGTTCATACTGCAACCCTTAGTATTTAATGAATTACATTATTGTTAGTTTAAACAAACACTTAGTTTTGGAGTCAATATTGTAATCTCTCTTTCAATTTTGTATACCTCTGCTGCTGCTTGACCTGCTTCACTGCTATGGCGATCGCCTTCTCCGAACCAATAATCAACGCTAGCTTTTTAGCTCTAGTTAAACCAGTGTAAAACAGGTTACGGGAGAGCATAACGTAGTGTTGAGTATACAGAGGCAGAATAACTAAGGGATATTCGCTTCCTTGAGATTTATGAATACTGGTTGCCCAAGCTAGAGTAATTTCATTCAAGTCGGCATAGTCATAGGTTGCGTCTCTGCCATCAAAATCGATGGTGACTTCCTTCTCGGTTTTATCAATTGCCCTGACTATGCCCAAGTCACCGTTAAACACCTCTTTGTTGTAGTCGTTTTTCAGTTGCATGACGCGATCGCCTATTCGTAGAATACTATCGCCCCTGACTAATTCTTCTTTGTACTCAGCAGCAGGATTAATTAGCTGTTGCAATACTCCGTTAAGATTGCGAGTTCCGACTACACCGCGAGTCATAGGACACAAGACCTGAACATCAGTGGCAGCATTAAAACCAGCTTTTGGAACGTAATGCTCGATTAAGTCACAGATAGTCTGTACGCCATGTTCTGGTTCTGTTCCTCCTGAATGCCAGAGACAGTCGGAGGTTGCCGTCATACTGACTGGTTCTAGTTTGGGAATCCGACCATTATTAATTTGGTGGGCAGTACGAACGATCGCACTTTCGGCAGCTTGTCTAAATACTTGAGTTAGACGCACGACGGGAATTTGTTGGGAGGCGATTAAGTCTCTGAGGACGTTCCCTGGTCCGACTGAGGGAAGTTGGTCAATATCTCCAACCATAAGTAGCAAAGAGTCTTTGGGTAAAGCTTTTAGTATGGAATGAGCCATAAACAAATCGACCATGCTACATTCATCTACCACTAAAGCATCACAGTCTAAAGGACTGTCGGTATCGCGTTTAAAGCCCATCTTAGAAGGGTCAAATTCTAGCAGTCGATGTAAAGTCTTAGCTTCAATTCCCGTCATTTCAGTTAGTCGTTTCGCTGCCCTGCCAGTAGGCGCACCTGCCTGAAGCTTTTTACCCATTGCTTTCCAGAGCTTAACAATGGTGTTAACTGAAAAGGTTTTACCTGTACCAGGGTTGCCTGTGAGAATCAGCACTCTTTCTCTCGCTGCTGTCTCTACTGCTTGGTATTGTTGGGAGGATAAAACGATCTTTTTGACGGCAGTAAATCGGTCAATCCAGTTATTGACACGCTCTCTATCTACATCGGGTTTGGTTTCTAGTTTTTGTTTTAACAGTTTGGCTAGATGCTGTTCGGAGTGGTAGAAACTTGGTTTGTAGTAAAGTATTTCTTCGTCTATTTCTTTAATTAGCTGTTGTTCTGTGACCATCTCTGAGAGAATGCCCGCGATCGCTGTTTCATCTGCTTGATGTCCGTCTGCCGTCAGTAACTCTCTAGTAAAGGGAATAAGCTCACTTTCAGGTAGATAACAATGTCCGTCTTCAGAAGCTTTACTCAAAACATGGAGAACACCAGCCCGATAGCGAAATTTAGAGTAAGGGGATACTCCTACTTTGACGGCAATCTTATCGGCAGTGAGAAAACCAATACCAAAGATATCGATCGCTAACTGATAGGGATTGGTTGTAACTGTAGCGATCGCACTATCGCCGTACTGTTTGTAAATCTTGACGGCATAAGTAGTAGAGACACCGTGACTGGAGAGAAATACCATGACATCTTTAATCAATTTCTGCTCCTCCCAGGTACTCTGAATCATGGCGATGCGTTTCTTGGCGATGCCTGGAACTTCACTCAGACGATGGATTTGGTTTTCGATGATGTCTAATGTTTCTAAGCCAAAGTGGTTCACTATTCTTTTAGCGGTGACTTTTCCAACCCCTTTAATCAAACCGCTACCAAGATATTTCTCAATTCCTGTCAGTGTAGCTGGTTTGGTTTCCTTGTAATAAACTACTTCAAACTGCGAACCATAGTTCGGGTGTTCCTTCCATGTTCCCTGTAGCTGTAGTGTCTGTCCTGCCTGAAGGTTGGCGAAGCTGCCGACGATAGTAGTTAGTTTATTTACATTGCCCGTGTTCAATCGTGCTACTGTATAGCCCGATTCTTCCGAGTGAAAGGTAATTCTCTCAATTACTCCAGTCAGTGTAGATATAGGTGTGGTAGCAGCAGGTGATGACATAGAACAATAGTTCTCTTTTGTAACTCAAAGTTAGTTTATCAAGATTTATAGCGATCGCCTCTAGTAGTGGCAAAGCCCAATCGCACTTGTCAGAATTTGTCGTTTACTATTTAAACACATCCAGCTTTAAAGCCTGTGGTTCTCCCATCCAAGACGCATAAGCRGTGTGGTCTAGAAGATCGTTACCAGATAGAGGATGAATTAAAATTGTCAGACCGTTTCTATTTAATGCCAGCCAAGTCAGTAAATCGGTATGTTGGTTAAGGTCGAAGGCTAGCTGACAACTCCAGCAGGGATGAGGACCAATAGGTCTATGGTGCATCCGTCCGACTTTTACCCCAAATCTTTTACCAGCTTCCTCACATAAAGCTTTGGCTGGCTCGACGGTAGATTCATCAAAATAGACATGGGCGTGATACTTTTCAATCGAACTGGTGTCTTGAAATTCCATTTTTAATTCTCCCTTAGCAGTTCTGGTCTACGGAACTATAGCGATTGCAATTGTCTAAGTGTTAATGTTCTGTTTGATTTTAGAGTCCAAGCTGATGGACGCACAGAAAAAGTGTTATTTTCTGTATCTTTAACTACTTTTAACCTCTCTATTCATCAAGATCGCATAACATGATCTTATAGTTGTTCTTTAGTTAATCCAGCAGCACGAATTATGTCTACTCAAGATGAAACTCGGAAATTGATGGCAAAAGAAAGACAGCATAGGGAACATTTGAAAGAAAATATCTTAGGTCGTACCGTCGAAGAAGTTAAAGCTCATCTAAAAAATGAAATAACCGACGAGCAAGCCAGAGAATTAATAACTCGCGAACGGCAACACGAGCAACATCTTAAAGAAAATCTGTCAGGTCGTGCCACAGAAGAAGTTAAAGCTCATCTAAAAAATGAAATAACCGACGAGCAAGCCAGAGAATTAATAACTCGCGAACGACAACATGAGCAACATCTTAAAGAAAATCTGTCAGGTCGTGCCACAGAAGAATTTAACAAGTAGCTTCCTGCCGACATCGAAAAGTGGCTACTATGTGGTTTGAGGAATAATATTGGTTGAAGAATTTAGGAAAATTAGAGCGGATCGCCTAAAAATTCGATGCGATTGCTCATCTCTTCAATTGCAGCTTGCCAATGATCGAGTTTTGTTGAACTAGGAATTTCATAACCTTCACATTCCCGTATTTCCTCATCAGCTTCTAGGTATCTTTGCTCAAAATTATTCAGTTTTCCTCGGATTAGTTCTAGTTTTTCTGTAAGTTCCAAGATACTATCTGATAGCTCTACGACGGGATATAGTTCTTCTGGATATTCTTTATCCTCTTGTTTTATTCCGATATTTATCAGTTGGGTAGACCGATTACGTTGTTGGCAGACCGTCTGGCAGGATACGGTTATGTGGTTGCCGTACCAGAAATCTTTCATCGAACCGAACCCATCGGTTCTGCGATCGAACCAGATGATTTGGGTCGGATGCGCGGTAATGATAATGCTCGACGCACTGCGATCTCCGAATACGATGCAGATGGGCTGGCGGTTCTAGAATGGCTCAAGTCAGAAAATAATGTGGCATCTGGAAAACTGGGTGCATTGGGCTTCTGTATTGGCGGACATTTAGCCTTTCACGCCGCTTTTGGGGTCAGGTGAAAGCTACCGTGTGCTGCTATTTTACTGGAATCCATAGCGGTAAGTTAGGGCGAGGAGTAGCCGATAGCATCGAGCGCGTTGGTGAGATTGAGGGTGAATTACTGACTGTGTTTGGTAGTCTCGATCCTCACGTTCCCCCTGAAGGTCGCGAGACGATTTTACAAGCTTTAGACAAAGTAAACGTGCGCCATGAAACACTGTTGTATGAAGCTAACCATACTTTTATGCGAGATGATGGCTATCGATACGACCCTGTAGCGACAGATGATGCTTGGGTCAAGATTACTGACTTCTTAAAGCGCGTTATGAGTTGAAGGCTTTTGTTTGATGCGATCGCTCGATTTTGCTTAGTGCTTTTATTAAAATATCTGATGCTTCTTCTCGTTCTAATTGCGATTGCCACAGTCTTTCAGCTTCGGGATTAGCTTGCAGTAGTTCTCGAACTAGCGATCGCACCAGTGGTCATGTGACCCGCTCCGTTCCAAGCCCATGCTGGTGATGGTACAGAGAGGAAAGAGAAAACTAACAAACATAAAATAATTAAATGTTTTATCATTAACTACTTAATTAAATACGGTTGGTAGAAGTATCAACGCTATAGGAAAAAGTTAATTGTCGAGAGAAGCTATTATTGCCAAGATAGAAATTACAACAGCAATACCGATGACAACTAAAGCAAAATCGCCAAGCAATATTGTAGCGTGTATAGCTTGCGTAATTAGTTCATTATGTTTATTAGATAGCTGTGGTTTATTTTGTATTTCCATGAACCAAAAAAGCCAGCAAAGAGCGAACGCCAACAAAATCAAAAAGTGGCTCTTTGCTGCTGCCGAACTTAGCAACAAAGAAACTATCTTTGCTCTACCCATTACTCGCTTAACCAGCATCAAAAGTCTCTGCACTGATGAAATTACAGCACAACAGTTTGCTCTTTACCTTTCCCAACGAGTGCAGCAGGAAATGAATCAAGCCGAATCTCCATCCGAACTTACTTCTGAAGAATGGTCAACTCACAAAAACCTCGTGGCTGATGCGATTGCTTTACAAGAGAGCTATTTAGCAGTACCTACCGATGAAGAAAAACAATCTATCTGGAGGTTGCTAAAACAGATTGATAGTTGGCAAGGGGATGATTATCGTAACGTTCATTGGACTACAGTGCATTTTGTCCGCAGTGGTTATCTACTCAAGTTAGATTATGCTTTGCGCTGTTTTGTCGAACGAGATTTTGCTTGCTGGGTTTATAAACTGGCTAGAGAATATGTAGAACGCTATCAACCAAGTTATGGTTCGGGGTTAATTCCTGACTCGGTTCCGATGTTATTAGAAATAGCTGAGTTTTGGTGTTGGTACTATTTTGATTGCTCTTTGAGAAAAAAGTTTCCTCAAGAACTAATTGAAATTAACCAGGAGCAAAGCTAAATAAAAGCCAATCGTGTTAAACTACCAATCTTAGCAATACTGCTGAAGTTTTGATCTTAGTATCCCATAACAATTGCTTCTCCACTTCCCTATTTTGATAGTAGCAACTGCTATGTAGAGCAACTACCAATAAAGCGATCGCCAATCTTCTAAATCCTATGAGAACTCAGGCAAAAGTAAAATCGGAAGCAGTTAGACTATCAGCTTGTACTCCTAGTAACTCAGCTATGGGAGTATCTTCATCTAGACTAACAATCGCGTTGTCTCCGTCTTGAGATAAATTTAGCCCTTCAAAACTGAGATTGGGGAAACCTTCAATGCCCAGAACATCTTCTCCAGAGGTAAAGTCGGTAATCTTATTAGTTTGACTGGGAACGTCACTAATAGCAATCCAGAATTGGTCGTCACCAGCATCACCAGTAATGAGGTTATTACCACCATCAAATACAAACAAGCGGTCATCACCTTTTCCACCAACTAATCGGTCATTACTTCCAGCCAGCAAAACATCGTCTCCCTCTTCACCGTAGAGACGATTGCCGCCACTACCAGCAGTAGCATCGAGAATATCGTTTCCTTTACCGCCAAACAGACGACTTTTGGTTCCCGCGAACAGTTCATCATTGTCTCTGCCGCCATAAAGACGGTTAAAACTTTCTACCGTAGAAGCATCAACAATATCGCTACCTTTACCACTAACAACTAGATTGCCCTTACCATCAAAGTCAACTTCACCTTCGATGACATCGTTGTTTAAAGTGCCAGGAGTAGGAGCGCGATCGCTGACGGTAACTTGTTCTAACTCTGGAGCTTCCCGCAGCATGGTTGCCTGTTCGTAGTCATAAGCATATCCTAAGAGGTCTGCTTCTGAAAAAGCTTCGCCCAAAAAAATCAGGCTGAAAGGCGAACCGTCTTCATAGTAACCAGCAGGAACGGTAACTCCAGGTGTTCCTAAAATATTAATTTCCGATACGGTGGTAGCAGAATAGCTCTCGTCGCTGAATAAATCTGGGACTGGAGCGTACATTTGGGGAAAAACCAGACCATCTAAGTCGTTACTTTCTAGTACCTCGTTAAAAATTTCCAGATAGTCCTCACGAACTTCTAAAAACTCCTCGATTGGCAAAACATCGGGGTTGGCTAAATTTTCTTCAATATCAGGATTAGAACCAACAAATTCTAGGGGTTCACCCTCAGCAAAGGGCGATGCAAAACCTCGCTCGTCAAGTTCGTCGAGCAATTGTGTTAGAGAATCTACCTCGGTAGTAGAGCCGAGGCGTTTAATGTATTGATTGAAATCATAAGGTAACGTTTCTAAACCATTAACTTCAGGGTCAAGCTCGGCAAAGCCACTACCAGCAAAAGGATCTTCAACAACCGTCGTTCCTTCTTCCAATACAACATCGAGCGCCTGCTCGTACAGGGTTTCAGTTTCTGGCGTAAGCTCTATATCTTTAAAACCAGAGCCAAATAAACCGAGCCGCTTGCCTTCTAAAGCCGTGTCGTCTAGAGCAGATACGTAACCATCGGGCGGAATTTCTCCTTCGGCAACGCTAGTTTTGGGGTCGGCAGGATCTGGTCCTGCAAGTATATCTAAGGTAATGGCAGCATCATAAACGGTCTGCGTCAGTGGTCCTAAAACATCGCGAGTCGAACCCGCTAAAGGCACAACACCCACGTTAGGAACTAAGCCAAAAGTCGGTTTGATTCCCACCAAAGATTGTGCGCCAGCAGGATTTTGGATCGAGCCTCCTGTCTCTTCAGCGATTCCCATCAGGGCAAAACTGGCTGCAACGGCAGTTGCCGAACCGCTACTGCTAGCACCAGGAGCAATAGTTAAGTCATAAGCATTGTATGTCGGACCGAAATAGCTGCTATTGGCTCTAGTACCATCGGCGGAAAAAGCAGGTAGATTAGTTTTACCGAGGATAACCGCTCCTGCTGCTTCTAACTTAGAAACAATTGGGGCATCGAGTTCGGGAATTAAATCTATGCCACCAGCTTCACTGACAAATCCTGCATAGCCACCAGTCGTTCGTATTCCAGCAATATCAACTGCATCCTTAATTACGATAGGAACGCCATGTAAGGGAGAGCGCGGACCAGAAGTTTCATACTCTAAATCGAGTTCTTTAGCTAACTTTAAAGCATCGGGGTTTAAGTAAGTAAAGGCATTATAAGTAGGCTCAAATTTATCAATTCTCTTCAAGAATGATGCGGTCAATTCTTCTGAAGTGAATTCACCTGTTTTAAACCCCTGTTGGATATCGCTAACGGTTAGATTGACAAGCTCATCAGTCGCTATAGAAGTAGTAGATGACATGATTTTGAGGTGCTAAAGATATTCTCGACCTTATGCCGTAAAATTCGCTCAATCTGTATCTATAGGTACAAAATACCTGAAAATCTTGTTTGCAATAAGTTATTTCTCTTACTTATGCCTTTTTTCACGATTATGTTTGAATTTTCTGACAATTGCTTTTATTGTTGACGAACTTTCAAATTTTATTTCGCCACCGTAAACTATTCTGATTAAGCTCCCGAACATAGCTATCTGGTCGCTCGATTATCACTTCGGCAATCTCTATGGCTCTTTCTAGCTGTTCTACCGATAGTTGTTTATAAGCTGCACCCTGTTTGCGGTCTATTGCTTCGTACCAACAGCAATTGAATAAATTATCGAGAATTATTCTGGCAAAACAATGATTAAATCTTACGGGAAACTCGCGTTGCTTTGCCTGTGCTGGTAGTTCTTCATTTACCAACCAGAGATATTTGGCACGAAGCTGTTCGATATCCAATATTTTATGTTTGATGTATTATTAATTTCTAGTGTAAGTGCTTTCGAGTTGTCGGGATAGAGACTTATATCTATGGGCATTTTGAGTAGAGGCGATCGCGAGGAACGGGATTTATTGTATCGTAGTGGGCGCGATCGCTCTGCATCAACCAGCCAAATATCTAAGTATCGTTCCCAACGTGGATGCGGAGGTAACAAATTTTTTTCTACCTTTTAAAGGTAACAGAACTTCAGAGCGAAACACTATGTTGACTACTGCAAAGGGAGCAATACACTTAAGCGCGGTTGCTCTAGGAATTATAGTTGTCAATTTTTCTACACTACCAAGCAACGCTCAAAGCAGAACTGCCGATAGCTTTAACTTTGACGATCTTAGTGCTGGAGGTAAAGGCAGTTGGAATTTTAAGAGCGAGGATGAAGCAGTTTCGATTCGGGACGATCTTAAAGAACTTAGAGAATACGACATCTCAGGAGTAGAATATTTTGACGTAAGAGCGATTCAAAGAAGAAACTGGAGAAATCGACGCGGGGCAAATCAGGGCGATCGCTATTACTATATAGAAAACAGAATTTTTCCCTATTATCCTGTAAGAGATAGAATTTATTATTAATTAATTATTAGACTGGAACGAATAGGTATCGCTCCAGCCAAAGTTATTATTAGCAAGTAGCTAGATTCGTTTTGACAGACTGATAAACGAGCTTATCCTCCTGTTTTTCCCGTTTGAGTTTGTCTTTCAAAATCTCTACTTGACGCATACTGGGATGCTGTTGATAATCCTTTATGAGCCACTCTAAGGCAATCGAACTAAGTGTTGTTTTTCCTTTTTTTGACATTTTTACCTCCTGAAGATCTGGAGTAACTTTTCGCTTCAAAAGCAAATTTATTTAGGGTTTTGCTCGTTGGCAAAATAGGCATAAGTGCCGATAGTAGCAGCTAAAAGCCAGCCCAAAACTAAAACACTAATTAAAAGAGTTGTCATGATGTTTCTCCTCAGTAAAGTACTGAATTTGAGTTACAAACACAACCTAACAACTTGGTCCAGCAATTTTAGTGTTTTTTAATAAAAATCGGATATTGTCACATAGAGCAATAGAATTCTCATGCTAGTAAAAAACTTGAGAGTATGCCTAATAATAGTGGGATCGCCAACCTTCAATAGTTTCGCGATATAGATTGTTCGTGCTACAAGGCGATGTCTATGAGTAACTGCTTATGCTCGGAAGTGTTTATGAGTTGATGATTGTAAGTGATTGCCTTAACTTTCATCTATCTAGAGTGGTCGAGCTAATACTGAAAGGGAATAATTGAAAAGTAAATCCAACAATTGCGATCGCCCTACCATGACCACTACAACCATTTTCTTTGAAACCATTACAGCAGCACAGCAAGCTTACGATACGCTGCAACCAATGATTGACGTAAGCCTAGACTGTAATGCAGTTACCTACAACAAGGCAGATGAAGAGTTAGTTAAATGGTTGGTACATAATAGCTTCTGTCAATCAGGAGCTAAAGAGAGAATTTATCCTTATCCTGTCAGCATTATTAGCAAGTCCGATAAAACAACCTTTTACCAATACCAAGACTTACAAATATAACAAAAGTTTATTCCTCCTGCTGATTGGGAATTTACTACTCGCGATCGCTTTGGAGAAATAATCGATAAAACTTGGTGGGGCTACGAAGATGGTTTGATTAGTATTGGGGTTTATATAGAGAACTTTCTTACAAAGGCAATTAAAAAGCGATGCGGTGTGGTGCAGTAATAAAGGGCGATTATCGCTATCTGCTATGGCGTGAATGGGATAGTGAAAGTAAAACCGTTTCTTTCATCATGCTCAACCCCAGTCGTGCGGATGCAGAGATTAACGATCCGACTATCACGCGCTGTATCAACTTTGCTAAATCGTGGGGCTATAGCAGATTAGAAGTAGTCAATCTCTTTGCCTATCGAACACCTAAGCCATCATTGCTCAAGCAAGCAGCAGAACCAATCGGAAGGGACAACGATCGCTATATTTTAGAGAGTGTTTCAAAGAGCAAGCGCGTCATTCTAGCCTGGGGTAATTATGGATTATGGAGAAAACAGGATTTATATACTCTCGATCTACTAAAAAACCATAATCATCTTTATTCTTTAGGTATTACAAAAAGAGGTTGTCCCCGTCATCCTTTGTATCTTCGCAGAACTACTAAACCTGAACTATTCCACCAATTAGTGATTTAATTAAAATCAAAACAGTTTTTCTTGTAGTGTTATGTCGAACGAGTCGAATAATTCAATAAAGCTTCGAGGACTATCTAGCGATAACTGCTTACTAGTCTTGAAAAGATTAAATTCAACTCCAACTGAGTCCTGGCAAGAAGGGGAGTTTGCCTATAATTTTTTTCGTCTCGGTGGTGATAGAGTTAACGTTCAAACCAGTTGCTTTCTCAAGGCAACAAATCTTATGAATGATCGGGTAAGGGCGGTACAGATACCATCATCAATCTCTACTGGAAAAGAAGCACTAGACTGGGCTGTATCTGTGTAAGGAACGGTCGAGCTATTTAATGTTTATAAAAACCGACCTAATATGTAGCCTGAAGGCGAGAAAGAAGATAATCTCCAGCAGTAATAGGAGGATAAAGAGTCGGATGTTCGACACTCTGACAGGTTTCTAGGCAGCTAATTTCAGTATCGTGGTTGGGATGGCAAAAGAAAGCGATTGAATATCGAGATTGCTTTGCCCTTCGATCTTGAGGGATTCTGACACGGTGTTTGGTGGAGCAAAATACATGATTCGTCCAGCGTTGCATTAGATCTCCTGTATTAAGCAGAACGGTTTCAGGAATAAAGGGTGCTTCAATCCATTCACCACGAGCATTACGCACTTCTAAACCTCCGACGGCATCTTGAAATAGAAGGGTGAAACTACCATAATCTGAATGTTCTCCTGCTCTTAGCTGTCCTGATGAGGGAGTTTGTTCGATGGGTGGATAGTGGAGAAGTCTTAGAGTGTTGTCCTGTCGGTCATGCTTGTGGACGAAAAAAGATTCGGGAAGACCTAGTGCGATCGCCATCGCTTCGCAAAGGTTCATGGCAGCAGCATTACAGGCAGAAAAGAAATCTAACATCGTCTGCCGAAAGCCTTCATCTCGTTCGAGCCAGCGATTGTAATATAGAGAAGGATGCGTTGTACTTAACCAGGTTGGGTCAATCTCCTTACCGATATTATATGCTTCCTTTAAATCCCCTGGTTTGCTATCGTCAAGACGTTCTCGTCCTACTCCAACATAACCGCGATTGCTAAATTCATCTGACCATGCCAGCTTATTTTTTTCAGCTAAAGTCAGGTTGAAAAACTTTTGAGATCGCTTAAAAGTTTCTGTAATCAAATCCGAATCGATACCTGGATTTTTGAGGTACATAAACCCTATTTCCTGGCAAGCGAGGTAAATTTCAGCAGCAATAGCACTTCTTCGTGATTTGTTTCCTTCTGTAAAGAGGGCAAAGTCGATAATAGGAATTTTTTCGGACACGGCTTGATTGACGCAACTATATTTACTTCTATACACATTAAGGTACATTCTCTACTGGACGAGAAGCATTAAAATAAGCTACTGTCAGTAAATGAATTATCCTCCTGAAATCCAAGAGTTCCTTCAAAAATACGATCGCCTGTTCCTAGACGAATGGGGAATCATTAAACTACACTCTGCTGACTTTTATAAAACCATAGACTATACAGACCTCAGAGTGTGGTGTATTTATTGTAGGAGTAGATAACTATTCAGAACAAATACCAGCAGTAAAGTTAGTCCATGAAATACTCAATCAACCTTCGACTAATCCACCACCAACAGTAGAAAACAGTGATGCGATTGGCGAAGCCTAGCCGAAGGCATCGCCTTCTGAGATGGATGGATTTACCAACCGCAAGAAATTTACTACACGGCAGAAGAAGCACTCAATGTAGGAATAGAAAGTATTAAGATTACCATTGGTTATTAGCAACAATCTTAATGTTAAAAATTTCAGAGCAACTTAGTGTTCCCAGTAGTGAAATAGAGTTAAAAGCTGTACGCTCGACTGGAGCAGGTGGACAAAATGTAAACAAGGTAGCTACTGCAATACATTTACGATTCGATCTTGAAGCTTCTTCACTTCCCGACCGCTACAAATACAAGCTGTTGAAGTTAAATGATTCTAGAATATCAACCGATGGTGTTGTTGTTATTAAAGCCCAACAGTTCCGTACTCAGCAGCAGAATAGAGAAGATGCTTTAAGGCGACTTAAGGATTTAATCAAAAGCGTATCAACTCCCAAGAAGAAGCGACTTCCAACCAAGCCGAGCAAAGGAGCAAAGAGACGACGGTTAGATAGCAAAGCCAAACGAAGTCAACTAAAGACATCAAGAAAAAAGGTTGATTATGATTAGTGAAATCTCAAACGGAAGTTGGAGGAATCGAACCCCTACGACATCTTTTGCCGCATGAGAGTAGGGAGCAGGAGGCGGTAAAAGGTTGTCTGGTAAAGTAATATAATCAAGCATAATTGGTGACAAGTTAAGCAAAAAATAAATTGGTCAACTACCAGATGTCGTGTGTTGTCGATCGTTCAATTTTCGACGGTCGGTGTGCATGAGCAACGTTAATGGCAACTATGATGAGCTATGGAAACGACGATGTAACTCATGCACCTGTTCGACAAGACTTGGAACTGGACCATCAACTACCACGTTTGGAACTACTTCACAGATTGGTAGAGTTCGTACGGGAGGTGCTGGAACTCCAAGTTCGCTAAGCCACGTTGCCAATTGCTCGGAGGAACTCACATACACTATACGTCCCAACCCGACCCAGCCATGTGCTGCGGCACACATTGGACAATGCTCACCAGAGGTATAGACAGTTGCTTCTGCTCTGTCTTCCGAGGTCAGATTCGCCGCAGCCCACCGTGCAATCTCGAACTCTGGATGACGGGTTCGATCGCCTGAAGCAACGTGATTGCGAGCTTCAAACAGAACCTCTCCATCCGCTGCTACAAGTACAGAGCCGAATGGCTCGTCACCTAACATTAGAGCCTCAGTTGCAAGTTCTATGCACCGACGCAGATGCTGTATGTCTCCATCGTTCACCATGACGTATTTCTTAAATTCCAGTATTGGCACAGAAGTATAGCTGCCGCCCGACTAGTTTATTATAATGATATTTTCCGTATGACTACTTTATATGGGCGTATTAACTGAAAATGGGAAAACTGATTGCTTTAGGAGCCGCGACCAAACCAAATTTCTAAAACAGGCAACCGAACCTTGAAAGTTAAATGTCTCAACGCTTACAAACTACCACAGTTGAAATCCTCTTTTAATAGAGGACTGAATCGACCGCCTCATAAAAATGTTATAAAGGCATACTGAAGGTATGTATGGTTTGAATGTGCAAATTGCCAAAAGTTTGAAATATGGCGGTTTGAAAGTAGCGGTGGCAGAAGCTTATTATCAAAATTATGTTGACTTGGGTTTGGTTTGCCGTTGTTGTCATCAGCTAGTTCATCTAATTTTTACTAATGTTAATAAATTCTAATTTTAATATTTTCTTTAAAATATTAACTGTTTATAAGTTCGAGCAGCTTGTTTTAATGATCTTATTAACACCAATTTTTCTAAGTTTTTGTAAATTAGTTCGTGCGGAAAAACTTCAGCTAGTAACAGAAGCTTATTCTATCTATGAATTAATTACGACTGGTAATACACTCTATTTTGTACAAGCAAAAATAAATAAAAATCAAGATCTTAGCCAGGAATGGATGCAACTTATTAAAGGACATCGCAGTAAGGTGTGGAAATATCATAACAATAAATTGACTGAAGTTACTAGGATTGAAACTAATAATCAAAATTTAGGATTAGACCCAAAAAACTTAATTATTCACAAGAATACTCTATATTTCACTGGTGAAAGTAATGAACATGGTCGAGAATTATGGTCGTACAACAAGCGAGGATTGCAAATAATTGATGTTGTTCCTGGTAAAAAAGGATCTGCACCTAGTAATTTGATTGTATATAATGGTGAATTATATTTTACGGTTAGCAGAACTTTTTTCAAGTATGACGGCTTTAGTGTAGCTCGGCTTGATTCTATGCCTAATATTTTTTTTTACTTTTGGTTCTCTTCATGTTTTTCAAAACAAAATTTTTTTTGGTGTTAAATATAATTCATTTGATGGAGGATTGTGGAGTTATGATGGTCAAAGCTTTAGATCGGAAATAAATGTATTTAATAGCAAAAATAAATATTATCATCCTTACGATCCAGATAATTTTATTGTTTTAAATAATCAATTACTCTTTCAGTTAGAAGATGGACACAAACTCTGGAAGTATGATGAAAAACAAACTTTCTTAGTAATGACATTAATTGGTTCTTCTCATAAAGTTAAAGAAAAGATGATTATTTATCAAAATGCGCTTTTTTTTAGAGCCGATGATGGAATTCACGGTTATGAACTTTGGAAATATGATGGTAGCGATACATTTTTGATTGCAGATATAGTGAGGGGTAAGAAAGGTTCTAATCCTACAGATTTAACCATATTCAAAAACCAACTATATTTTATTGCCAGAGACAACAATGACCGTAGTAGACATTTGTGGAAATACGATGGAAACCAAGTATCTAAAGTAATATCTGACGAGCTAGAAAAACATATCAGATTGCCAAAACACCTTGTAGCAACAGATGACGCATTATACTTTGTGACAGATGGTACGGATATTAACAAAGAGCAGCTCTGGAAATTAATTCCTTAGTAATTTACTTTCTTGAAATAATGTTAAGTGTCTAAACAATCGTAGTTTACTTCACAATAAGTTATACATTCTTTAAGTCCCCGTCGAATCAAATATATGCGCCGCTGAAAATAAAAAAATAGTCCGCAAGAGATTATCAACAGTAAACAGATCGACCAAAAATTTTTAATTAAATAACTTAAAGCTATAAATCCAAGAAAACCCCAAGTACTATTACCGTTAGCCAGACTGGTAAAATAGTCAAATTTGTTTTTCTGGGAACTTAATTCGATTTTAAGATAGTCGTAAATCCATCGACGAACCGTACCTATAACTTCAGTTTCTTGTGAAATACAGTCTGTTTTCGACTTTGACTCAATTATTAAAGGTAAATCTTTTTGTAGCTCGCATTCAACCTTTTTTAAAGTTTGTAGCACGGCATTGGTAGTTTTTGATTTTGGCAAAGCATGAGTTTTCAAAATAGCAAACTCTCGACGGATTATTCTATCTAGTAAAAGCTGAGTCATATTAAAAACAATTTATTATCAAGACTTCGTAGTGAGAACGACTAATGATTTCAGTGTTCTCTAACCGATAATCTTCAATGAGAGCGATCGCTAATTAGCAGTACCGCATTTGTCTGTCTAACATAGCGATTACCGCAGGAGCATAATGAATGAATAATTCTAATAGTTTTGGCTCTTCAATCAATTGATACACTTTTTTGATACAGGCGACTTTCTTTTAATATTCCCAATTTGCCATTGACAATTAAGAATCAAAGTTTTCGTTTCGGCTACTATGCCTTTAAGTATTCGCGCTTGAGTTTTTTTTGCTTCGCGCTGCTGCTAATGTTTGGTTTCTTATAAATATCGCTAGCTGCTAAAGATAAAAAGCTGGCATATATTAAATTCGCACCCAGACTATAACTCAGTCTGGGTGTTATAGTTTGAGACTAAAATTGAATTGTACAAATGATAAATTGTACAATTATTGATTATAGAGTTAGTATTGGCTTGAGAGAAGATGAAGTAAACACGGCTTGTTGTAGTTGTTCTAGTGATTTTGAAGGATGGTGCCAACATATCGTGGCAACATGGTTAGTATGCTTGCGCCAACCAGAAGCGATCGAACAGCGTCAGAGTTTAGAACAAATTTTAGAGCGTCTTAACGAAGCTCAAACCCAAACTTTGATTCAAAAACTGGTGGCAGTTAAACCAGAATTAGTTAATGATTAAGTTAGCAGTAGTTATCTTTGCTCGCTCTAAAATGCTACTTGAGGTTTTAATTAAATCTGCTGCTTTTTCGGCAATTGCAATGATAGGAGCGTTTGTATGTCCTGTAATTATAGTTGGCATAATTGAAGCATCGACGATCCGCAATCCTTCAACTCCACGTACCCGTAATTCGGGGTCTACCACTGCCATCGAATCGGTTCCCATTTTACAAGTGCCGACAGGATGAAATACAGTACCGCAAGTTTCCCGAATGTAAGTGTCTAAAGCTTCATCACTAGTTGCCTCGGCACCAGGTGCAACTTCTCTACCTCGAAACTCATCAAAAGCACTACTATCAAATAACTTACGCATTAATCTAATTCCTTCAATCAGCTTTTCTACGTCAGATTGACTTTGCAAATAATTCAGCCGAATCATTGGTGTATCTTGTGAATCGGGCGAACGCAAACTGACACTGCCAATGTTGTGGGGATGGTTTAAAACAACTAAACCCGTAAAACCCAATCCAGAGTTGGGATAGCCTGGCGGCGACCAAAGGATCGGACCAAAGACTAGCTCTAAATCTGGTGCGGTTTCTCGATTATTTTTGCTGTGCATAAACAATCCAGTTTCAGCGATGCCATTACTGGTGGTTTTCGTATGTAAATCCTGAGTCGCTTCGTAGGGTACTGGAACGAGAATATGATCTTGCAGGTTTTGACCGACACCAGGTAAGTCAACAACTATGGGAATATTCAAGTTTTCCAGGCATTTTTTATCGCCGATACCAGAAAGCATCAGCAGTTTAGGCGAATCGAACGAGCCAGCACTGAGAATTACTTCCGAGTTAATTTTAACCTGGTGCAGTTTGCCTTCGTGCAAGTATTCCACCCCAATAGTACGAGTATCCTCAAACAATAACCTAGTTACCAAAGCTCCTGTTATCGTCGTTAGATTGGGACGCTGGAGAATGGGTAAGAGGAATGCTGCTGCTGCACTGTGTCTTTTTCCGTCCTTAACAGTAAACTGAAAATATCCCACACCCTCCTGTCGTGCGCCGTTGAAATCAGGATTTGGCTGATATCCTAATGCTACTGCTGCATCTACAAATCGTTGTGAAATTGGAGCGGGGTTAAGGACATTGGTAACGCTCAACTCCCCATCCACACCATGATATGCGTCAGCTCCTCTTTGCTGGTGTTCGGATTTTTTAAAATAAGGCAGTAAATCTCGATCGCCCCACCCAGGATTTCCTAATTCTTGCCAGCGATCGTAATCGTAATGATTGCCTCGTGTATAGAGCAAGAAATTTATCGCACTGCTACCCCCCAAGACTTTGCCGCGAGGACAAAAGATTTGGCGATTTTTGAGATAGGGTTCTGGTTCGGAGAAATAGCCCCAGTCTACTTCTGTACCTGGTAAGCGCGTACATTCTAATGGAATTTTAATTTCTGGTTTGGTATCGGGGTTTCCCGCTTCGATTAATAGTACGGTTGTTTTAGGATCTTGCGTCAGACGGTTGGCAACTACGCAGCCTGCCGAACCCGCACCAATTACGATGTAGTCATATTGAGTCATGTCCATTCTCCTTTGTTGACTGTAATGGATTAATTTAGTCAAATTGAGCTAGAGGCGATCGCCCAAAATAAATACGATATCTGGATTTAGCTAGATTTATCTGCGTTGGCAACGAGAACTTTGAAAATCGTATGGGGACTATGAAAAGTTACCTTTGCTTCTGGTTTCTGGAGTGCCTTCATGGTTTTGACGTGTTCGCATTCATCGTCGCGGATATTAACAAACACGTCGTAGAGATTATCTACTTTCGGACGACGAAATTCTCGTTCGGCTGTCGTCTGGACTTCTTCAAACATATAGAGATCGCCATCACGATAAAAGTCAATCGCCACTTGAGGAGCTTTTTGAGCTTTTAATTCTGCTTCATGTACCTGCAAATATTTGTCGTAGGTATGATAGGCATGACTTTCAATCAGTTCCATTAAGTAATAAGCGTACCTGGGAAACAGCATATAAAGTGGCACGACAATCCAGTAATAAACTATAGCAATATGTTGAGCAATGAAGCGATCGAGCCAATAGCGATCGCCTTTTAAAGATTCCATAATTAATAAATGATGAAACTCGTTCCAGGTTTCGGCAAAATGAACTTTTAACCAGTCCGATCTGCGCCAAAACCCTATCGTCTCGTAAAAATGCAGTACCGAGAGATAAGAAAAATAAGGCACGCGGGCGATAGTTTCTAGTACGTAAAACCGAGGGTAAGAACGATTTCTGTAAATGACATCGACTACGAAGACAAAAAAAACGACGAGCGAGCGAATTAAGGCTTTCATCACTATTGCTCCAAAATCTAAACGCATTACCATTACCAGTAGTTGCTATAAATCGATTTTTTCTGACAAACGATTTGCCTCTCCTTGACGAATTTCTCTTGCTAAAAAATAGTTGAGTAAGGTTCGTAACAAAACGATCGCTGCTAGATTGGAAATGTCTTGGCGCGTCGGCGCAACACCCGAACGAAGAATGTCGCTGGCAATGGTAAATTCTAAACCAAGTGCTAGCCCCCGACCCAATTGCAGACGTATTACTTCGCTGACATCAAGCCGCTGCCGCCGCGAGAAGAACTGCCGTATATAGTTCGAGATTCCTCTAGCGATCGCCCCACCGATAACAACTGCTGCGGCAATTTCTGCCCCTGCTGCCAAATATCCAACGGTGACTCGCAACCATCGCTCTAATGCACCAATAGACTCGATTGTTAGATAGGTTTGCTCTGAATCTCGACTCAGCAGCACCAATCCTAAAATCAGGGCGAGTGGTAACAGTAAACTTACCAAAGACTCTCGCGACGACTCTTGTTTCATGAGTGTCTACTGAGGATCGTCCATAACTTCACTGTATGGTTGTGGTTCTTGGAGACGGCTTTGAATATTATTCCGTCGTGCCTTGGCTATCTCTTGATAGACTTTTTTGCGAGCGAGATTGACGCTGCCTAACGGCTGATGTTCGGGCAAAGTATGCCAAGCCATAAACGATAGTCCTTCATCCAATCGTTTGCGCTCCTCGAAGTCAAACTTCTGAGCGGGAATTCTGACGGTTGCCAATTTAACAAAAGGAGAATCTGCTTCTTGCCACTCCTGCATCGGATCTTCAATTGGGGTTTTCTCCTCGTTGACATAGAACTGCACCAGGAAGTCAAAGGTTGCATCTTTAATATCTTCTGATAAGTGTTCGACCATTGCTTTACGCAGAAAATTTTCGGAATGGGAAGTTGAATTGGAAGTATCCTGCTGATGGGGTTTTACAGAAAACTTGATTTCCTGAGAACCAAATTGATAGGGAGTCGTACTCCAATATTGAATTAGCAGGGGATTGGTAACTTGTTTGCTAGTAATTGCTTTGAGGACTTCAAAGGTAGGTTCTAGTGATTTTAATTCTGCTTCTGTTGCTCGACCAACACTGGCTTTCATTAGATTGGCAAATCCTTCAGCATCTTTGACCATAAAAACAGGATGATTTATCAGCAGAAAATCTTGAGTATCTTCCTCGTCATCGAGGACTTTTTCACCGTCTACATTCATCAGTTTGATCGCCATAGCACGAATATCTGGTTCGAGATCGGACTTAAGTTTGCCCCGCTTTTCAGCGTCAGAAGCATTGGAGAAACGAACCCAGATTGGATAGGTCTTTGGTTTAGCAAAAATACCGACTTGCAGTTCTTTGGGAATGCCGTCGGCGACAATAAATTCTCCTCGAACTAAGCCGTGACTTTTGGGATGATCTTTACGCAGGTCTGGTCCTTTCTCGGCTTGAACTTGAAGATCGATTTCGATAATGGTGTCGGTCGCTGTTTTTTGGTCGGTAGGGGATAGATTGGATTGAATCATTAGTCTTGCTCCTTGGGAAACGAGTGTTTAAGATTGAGAAAGTAAGGTTTGTAAGTGGGCTTCTAAAAACCACAGTCGTTTTTCGCTCGCCCGTGAAATCTCAATAAAGAGATCGTTGGTATCCATGTCACCCAGTTCATTCGTTTGCTCGATGTTTTGGCGGAGGGATTTAGCATAAATCGCCAAGCAGTTGGCAAGAGCAGCTATATGAGCCATGCCATCGACAGCAGCAAAGGGATATTCGGGTAGTTGCGATCGCTCGGCAGCAATTCGGACGGTTCCTAGTGCCTCTCCTCCGAGGGTTGTGACCCGTTCGGCGATTAGATCGATAAACTCTTCGACTTCTGAAGCAATTTCATCAAACAGTAGATGCAATTGATAGAAGTCTTGACCTTTGACATTCCAATGAGCGTATTTAATCTGAGACTTTAAATCGATCGCAGTAGCTAAACTTTGATTGAGTAAAATATTGACTTGCGATCGAATTTCTGTAGCGAGATCGATTCGGGTTGAGTAAACTAATGATTTAGGCTTATCCCGATTAGCTCTTGTAGCTGTTAAGTTATCCATTTTAAAAATTTTGTATTAGTATTTTGTTTGAATTGAAGTAAAAATGCTTTAATTTCTTGTTCTAGGAAATCAGGATTTTCTGGGTGATTATTTTCCTAAGTCGATTCGCTCAAATTATTGCGATCTATCCACGAGAGTCACTTCAAAACAAAAATAGTTAATTTCTACTAAGTAGAAGCTGGAGGAATAATTTCAATCCCATACTTAGGGGCAGTAGCAAGAATTTTTTCCAAATCTGAGGGACTTAAAGATGGTGCAGCACTGAGTTGAGAGTTAGTTGCTTTGCCGACTTCAGCAATAAATTTCTCAAATCCTGCTGGCGTAACCCAAATCAAAAGTTTTGCAGGAGTTACACTGGTGTTGGTAAAGCGATGCAACTGCCCCTTGGGTGAGCAGAGGAAGGTTCCCGACGTAGCTACAAGAAATTGTTCGTCAAGCTGAAATTCTAGTTTTCCCTCTAAAACGTAAAAGGATTCATTTTCGTGACTGTGCCTGTGGGGAGGCGTACCGCCACCTTGAGGTGCGACGATAACTTCACACAGAGCATAGGCTTGACCCGTATCTTCGCCCACTGTCTTAAAAGTATAAAGGTCGCGATCGAACCAGAAAGAAATGCCCCGACCTGGTTCTCGTACTATTCCATTAGGATTAATTGTCATGGAAATTCTTCTTCAATAGCTAAAAACTTGATACTAGCAGTATTAAATCGATTAAATTGCTTTTTACGCGTTTTATCCATAGGTAAGCTCATAAGACCTCCTCTTGATGGGGTAAAGCTTTCCATGCCCATAAACCGATCCAGCAGCCCAAGCTATCCACGATTAATATCAGGTAAGCTGTAACCTGAAAAAGCATTCCCCAACCTGTAAAAGCTACTTTAGAAACATGATCGGGGCTGATAACCAGAAAATGATTGTAAAAGCCAAACAATAACGAGCCAGCGATCGCACCAAGTAAAAGCCAGACACCGAGGCGCTCGAACTGCGTCCAAAGTAAAATAGCTGCAACGATAGGAAGCGGAAAAATTACAGTACCTATAAACAAACTCTGAAGCCAAGAGAGAGGAACGGGAATTTTTAGATGTGCTAAACCATGTAATCCATTAACGAATGTGTGAAGAATTACTATCGCCGTTCCATAGCGAGCAATTTTCATCTTTCTTCCTCCTAGTCTAAGTTACGAGCGGTGCAGGATTTCCCCACTTGCCGCTGAATACAAATTGCTCCAGTGACTTTCTTTGTCTTGGTGACAGGTCGCGTTCCTCTGTTTTCGGATCTCCTTGATAGCCGATCGCTAGAACCGTCCACACCTCAAAACCTTCAGGTATAGAGAAGATAGCGCGTGCCTTGTCGGGAAGAATACCAATCATTTGATGGACGCAAATTCCTCTTGCTGTTGCTTCTACCACGAGATTGCCACTGGCAAGTCCGAGGTCATAAATTGCTGCTCGATTTTCTTGGTTATTGAGAGTAAATCTAAGTTTGGCAATGCTTAAAGCTAGAACGGGAGCATTTTTCGCCCAAATCTGATTGGCTTCGACAAGACATGATAGAAGTTGTTGAAAATAGGCGGGGTTCTCCTTGGTAGCTACGATATAATTCCAGGGTTGCTCGTTGTAAGAAGATGCCGACCACCGCGCAGCCTCGAATAACGAAAGGAGATCGGCTTCCAAAACCCGACGCTCTTGGAAGGCATAAGGACTCCAGCGTTCTGCTAGTAATTTGTGGATTGGATGGTCAGTTGTTGCTGTTTTTGCAGACATAATCGCTTCTCCTAGCTTTTATAATGTCTAATTAGTATGAATTTGAGTAAGATCGAGTAAAAGTAATACGAGTTTGCTCGAACTCTGTTAATAAATAAAGCTGGAGTTGTTTCTTGATTCTCAAGATATAAAAATTGCCCCTGCTTTGTCGCCTCTCCTACGAGGTGTCTTTGCACTAGCAACAAAGGTAGCCGTGCCTTACTCTTAAGGCTAAAAATAACCTATCCCCAAGAGCAGGTATTGCGCTAAATTTATTTATCTGAAGCTCTGGTTAGAGACTTAAAGCGTAATGATGCCACGCTTTAGAGCAACAATCATCGCTTGAGTGCGATCGCCTACTTCCAGTTTGCTCAAAATATTTTTGACATGAAATTTGACCGTTCCCTCCGCGATCGATAGGATAGTACCAATTTCTAAATTGCTCTTACCCGTTGCCATCAGACGTAGCACTTCCAATTCGCGATCGCTCAGTTCGGGACACCGCATGCGCTCTGCTAGTTTGGCACCTACGACGGGAGGTATGTACTGTTGTCCTTTATAAACTGCTCTAATTGCTGCGAGTAGTTCTTCTGGTTCTGCATCTTTTAAAACATAGCCCTTTGCGCCCGCTCGCAGTCCTCGATAAATGTCTTCGTCGCCATCGTAAGTGGTCAGAACGATAATCCGCGCCTCGGCAAACTCAGCACAAATGGTAGCGATCGCTTCAACACCATTCATTTCGGGCAGCCGCAAATCCATCAGTGTGACATCTGGTTGATGTTGACGGAATAATTCTACGGCTTCATGACCGTTGCAGGCTCTAGCGACCACACTCATATCTAATTTGAAATCGATAACTGCTGCTAAACCCTCTCGCATGAAAGGATGATCGTCAACGATTAAGACGCGGATAATAGTGGATTCGGGAGGATTAGCGGCTCTCTGCGTCATGGCGTTTGTATCTTTACAGTAATTTCTGTTCCTCGTCCGATGTGGCTTTGAATCGTTAGTTCTGCTCCAATTCTTTCGGCGCGTTCGGTCATTCCCAGCAACCCAAAGCCCCGACCTACCAACAGGCTGCTATTTTCAAACCCTTGTCCATTGTCTTTAATCCGTAAAACAAACTGGGCTGGCTTATAGCGCAATTGAACGCAAATTTCACTCGCCTTAGCGTGTTTAAAAACATTGGTTAAGGCTTCTTGCCCGATGCGAAGCAGATTAGTTTCGACTTCTTTTGGTAAAGGATAAGGTTCGCCGCTCGCTTCGCAGACTAATCGAACTGTCGTATCGGCAAACATCTGAGTCGTAAATCGTTCGAGTGCGCTTGGCAGATCGCCTTCTTCTAAAATCTGCGGACGGAGTGCTTCTACCGAGCGACGAGCATCAGCAAGCCCCGAACGCGCTAGGATACGTACTGTTTTAAGGTGCGAACGAGCAGCATCGGGAGCGAGTTCGATCCTTTGAGAGGCAGCATCTAAGTGAACGATAATGCCAGTAAAAGCCTGAGCTAGTGTATCGTGGATTTCCCGTGCCATGCGGTTTCGTTCTTCTAATATAGAGGCTTCTTCTGCCTGTTTGCGATCGCGAATATCGCGGATCATCACTAAAACCTGACTGTCACCATTCGCCACAATCCGAACTTCTTGGTCATAAACTCGCTCTGCATCTACTATTTTCTGTTCGTAAACCTGTAATTCCCTTGTTTGGAGAGCTTTTTGCACATACTCCATTCGCTCTCGAGCAATACTGGGCGGCAAAACGTTGTGAATATTAACGCCAGTTTTCAATTGCTGAGGATTGAACGGTTGAAAATTGCCGCTTTTCACTACTTTTAAATAAGTACCATCTTGACTCATTTGAATTAGCAGATCGGGGATAGCATCAATCATGGCGCGATTGGTTGCTTCACTCTGCCGCAGTGCTGCTTGTTCTCGCTCTAGTTCTAACGTGCGCTCGGCAACCTGCCGTTCTAAGGTTTGATTGTATTCCGCTAAAATTTGTTCTGCTTGTTTGCGCTCGGTGATATCTTGAAAACTTGCGATCGCGTAAATTACCTCGCCCCGTTCGTCAAATACTGGCGTACCCCACACCTCAACTGGAATTTTGGTGTCGTTTTGATGAATTTCTACATCGTCAACTGTACTGCATTCGCCTTTTAAAGCTCGTATTCCAGGCAGTTCCTCTGTTGGATAGGGTCGCTTTGTCCCAGCCAGACAAAGTTGATAAACTTCTGAAATTCGCTTTGGTACTAACGAAGAATCGATCCCTCGCCCTAAGAGCTGAATTGCTCGTTGATTGAAATAATTAAGATAACCCGTAGAATCGACTGCTACAATCCCGACCGGAACCGCTTCTAAAAATTGAGCTATTCGGCTTTCACTGGCGCGTAGCTTCGAGTAGAGCCTAGCATTTTCAATTGCGATCGCTGCCTGTGTTGATAACAGATTTAACACTTGCGCTCGCTCTGGAGTAAATGCTCCAGTTGCTAATTGGTTTTCTAGATACAATACGCCTACGAGCTTACCTCGATCTAGCAGTGGCAAACAAAAAAGCGATCGAGTTCGATCCTTTTGAATGTAAGGGTCGTGTATAAAATCATCCTCACGGGAAGCATCATTTAAAATTACAGATTTATGAGTCCTAATTACATAATTAATAATTGATTCGGGTAAATTATTTGTTATTGACAGAGATTGAAGTATTTGTGTGACACAATTATTTTCATTATTATTAAATTCACAAGCACACGAAGCCTCAATTGCCCATTCTCCTGAGTCCTCCAAAATCAGAAATCCACTTTGTGCGCCAGCATTCTCGATTAAGATTTTCATTAAAGAATCGAGCAATCGTTCCAGTTCGATTTCACTGGAAATAACTTGAGATGCTTTTAGTACCGCAGCTAGATCGAAAGCAACTTCCGAGCTATTAGAAGTACTTTCAGTAGATTTAAAAATTGGTGGGTTAAGTCTGTTCGATGCTTGAAGAAAAAACTGCGGATAGCGAGCCTCTAAATCTTTTACTTTCGCACTAGCTCCCCAACGCTCATAGCAGTAGAGAGCTTCTTTCATGTAGGTTTGGGCAAACTTTTCCCTACCGCGAGATAGGTAAAATTTGGCAGCTAATTCATAAGCCAAAGCTTCTTCTTGAATATAACCATTTTCCTTAGCTCCTTGGATAGCTTGTTCGTAGAACTCTTCTGCTTCGAATAACTGACCCGAAACTCTTGCCAGTTCTGCCCGTACCAGATGATATTTATGTAAATGATTCATGGGCGCATAATCTGCCCATTGCCTTATTTTCTCTTGGTTAATAGCAATTTTTTTAAGGATTTCCGCCTTCGCTTGGGTGCTAGTTTCAAAGTATATTGCCAGTCTTGCTAGAGAATCATAAAGATAGTACAAAGCCTCAAGAGGTGTACTAGTTGTACGAATTAAATAACTTTCTGCTAGATTTGAGTTTTCAACTGCTTGAGAATACTCAGAAAATAGGTAGCATAAGAAAAGTTTGTTGAAATAAACATCAAAGATTGCAATTCCATCATTTACTGCTTGGTGTTGGGGCAGTTCCTTCTCCTCATTGTAAAATTCGCCAATGAGAGGATAAGAATTGAGCGAGCGTCCCATCAAATTAGCGATCGCTTGACGGTATATTTTACTCCAAGCTAATACCGTTTCCTGTTTGATTTGACGTATTGCCTCACCATAGATTGCTATGTTGCGTTCGACTTCCACTAGTTCCTTTCCACTAACATAGAATTGAAAGCAGTAAGTATGAGCGCAATAGGCAGCAAACTCTAAATCTCCGGTTTCTAAACCATGTTGATAGGCTTCTTGCAATGGCTGGGATATTTTTCTCAGATGTTCTTTCCAGTGAATAATGCAGTTATGCACGATAAATGAGGTTCTAGCTCTAAGTGCATCGCTATTCGGCTGCGACAATAGCCTCAAAGCAAGCTGTCCGAACTCGTAGCCAGATTCAATTTTGCCGAGCATCCCACAAAGAATCATCCCCAAAGTGGCATAAGCAAAGGGAGACACAGAAGTATTGCCATAATTAATTGACAAGTTGACCTGCTGAGATACCAGGAGAGGCATCAGATCGGGAGCGGCAATGTAAGCAGCGATCGTGATTTTGGATAAAATCCGCATTGCCGCTAACTTGTCTGGATCAGTCATTTTTGGCAAATAGATTAAGTCTGCGATCGCTTTTTCATCAAATGCAGATGCGATTGCATCGAGTTCCAGGCGAATCTCTGACTGAATGGGATTTTTGGGAAATTCGATTCCCAGTTGCTGCAAAACTTGCAATCCCGTATCGATTGCCTCTACTAGCTGATTATGTGCGATAAAAGCTTGAATTTTGACTTCGTAAATTTTGACGCGATCGAGAATTGTTTTAGCTTGTTGTAAAACGATCGCTGCCCAAGTTTCTACATCCTCGAATTTGCCACACAAATACGCAACTTCGGTAGTTTCTGTATAACAATTTAAAGTCAAGTCATAATTAGTTTGCCAACTCGAATCTGTCAGACACTCTCTACCTTTGATTAAATATTTTTTTGCCATACTATAGGCGATCGCAGCCTTTGCTTTCTGCGCTGCCATCAAATTTAATCTAGCAATTTCATTCCGTTCCGATTGCTCTGTAACCAGTTCGATTCCGCGATTGAGACAATCGACAGTTTCAAACAGTCGCTCTGATTTCTGTTCGGGTGAAGTATTTGCTAATAACTTACGACCGATTTGTAAATAAATAACTTGTTTTTGGGACTCGTCGATTAGAGCGTGTGCTGCTTGTTGTATGCGATCGTGTGCGAATTTATAATCTCGAACTAACAAGTTTTCGTCTAGTTCGGATAGCGGTTGAATGAGTCCATTTTGTATTGCTGTCAATAGATCGTGAAAAATTAGTTTCGGCGATCGCTCTGCCACAAGCGACAACGTATCTAGGTCGAATTCAGCACCAATACAAGCAGCTAGTCGAAGAATTTGCTGTGAAGCTTCTGGCAGTTTTTTCAACTTGAAAAGCATCAACTCCACGACGTTATCAGTAATATTTTGAGCTTGAATACGAGCGATATTCCACTGCCACCCCCCTTTACTTCCCACGCCACTTCTCTCAATAGGGGAAACCCTCGCATGAGAGTGGCTCCCCTTACTGAGGGGAGATTGGGGGGGGATAAAAGTCAACAAATTTTCACTATGCAGCATTCGCAAAAATTCGTTGACAAAGAAAGGATTGCCTTCCGTTTTTTGCAGCACCAATTGGGCTAAAGGACGAATAAAGCCTGCATCCCGATTCATTGTCTCGGCGATTAACTGACTCAAAGATTCCAGCTTTAAGGGTGTCAGGACAATCTCCTGAAGTATTGCCTCTTGTTTTCGCAGTCTATTGCAAGTTAATATCAGTGGATGGGTTGGACTTACTTCATTATCTCGATAAGCTCCAATCAAAAATAAAAATTGGTTTTGTTCGTCTAGTAGCATTAACTCAATTAACTTCAGCGTCGCCGAGTCGATCCACTGCAAATCGTCTAAAAAAATTACTAGCGGATGCTCTCTGGAACAAAACACCCGCACAAAAGATTGAAAAATCCGATTGAAGCGATTTTGAGCTTCAGTTGCGCCAACTTCTGGTACGGGAGGTTGTTTGTTTATAATTAATTCAACTTCTGGAATGACATCGATAATGATTTGCCCATTGTTTCCTAAAGCCGATAGAAGTTGCGATCGCCAGTGTCGAATTCGTGCTTCGGATTCGCCAAGCAATTGCTGCACCAATTTTTGCAGAGCAGCGGCGATCGCGCTATAGGGAATATTGCGCTGTAATTGGTCGAACTTACCAGAAATAAAATAACCGCGCTTTTCAGTAACTGGCTTATAAATTTCCCGTATCAAAGCTGATTTTCCGATTCCAGCATAGCCAGATACCAGCATCATTTCTTTATTTCCCGAACTCGCTACCCTGTCAAATGCTGCTAACATTCTTCCAATTTCTGCTTCACGTCCGTAAAGCTTTTGCGAAATTTGAAACTGCTCCGAAACGTCTTGCCGACCAAGTTGAATTGGAGCGATGCGTCCTGTGTCTGAGAACTGGCGAAGACAAGTTTCTAGATCGGCTTTGATTCCCCAAGCACTTTGATAGCGATTCTCAGCATTTTTTGCCATTAGTTTGAGAATAATATCTGAAACTAGTTGGGGAATTTCTGCCTTTATTTCATGAAGTGGAGGTGGCTGTTTGGCAAGGTGACAGTGAACTAGTTCGAGAATGTCGCTGGTAGAAAACGGAAGGTGTCCTGTTAGAAGTTCGTAAAAGGTTACACCAAGGGAGTAAAAATCGGTGCGATAATCGAGCAGACGATTCATGCGCCCAGTTTGCTCTGGTGAAAGGTAGGCAAGAGTTCCTTCTAAACCATAAGGATTTTTAAAAGTTGGATTGATGCGGTTAAATCGGGTAGCAATCCCAAAGTCGATGATTTTGACAACTCCAGTATCGAGATTGAGGACAATATTGCCAGGGTTGATATCTTTATGAATAACATTGGCTACATGGATTGTGCCTAAAATTTCGGTAATGGCGATCGCTAGACGCAAAAATTCTGCTAAGGACATCGGACAAGAGATTTTTTTCGATTCCTTTAGTTTCTGTAACGAATCTCCCCCAAAATCTTCTAGAATAATAACCGAAGTTCTTTGATAGTTTTGTTGGCTATAAGCTTTAATAACTCCTTCTAGATTGAGAGAGCGAGTTATTTCATATTCTTGTTTGTAGCGAATTAGTTCGGCGGTCGTAGGATAATCTTGTTTGAGAACCTTCAGAACGACCGCAGTATTATCTGTCCGCCTAACGGCACGATAGACAAGGGAATTGGCACTTTCGTAGATTTGGGTTTTGACGGTAATGTCAGGTAGGGCGATCGTCATCGTACTCCAGGAAAATTTCCTGCGGTAAAATTCGATTTACCTTTAATATACTTTTACTTCTACTTCTTCGCGCACGCGAGTTTTATAGTTAAATATTTAATTGACGATTCAAACAAAATTTAGCTAATAATACGCTTTTTGACTCAAATGATGCTTCTGGTGTATAAAATTGAGATGTGCATAATAGCGATTAGCGTGAGTCTGCAAGCGGAGCATAATTGCAACTTAGAAAATTTATCTAGCTACGCGATCGCCTTTTTCCAAACAACGATCGACTATGGTTGTGTATTAAACCTAGAGCGTCGTCGTCTACGTTTAGAAGAAGTTTTAGAAGCGACAACAGAATCAGTTTCAGTTCCAGGTAGAAGCCGAACAGAAAAGAGGAGAGGATAACGACAATTAGTACCAAGATGGGGAACCATGCCCAAAACCGCCCTCTTTATGGTGTCTATCTCCATAGCGAGAAAATAGTTGTCTTGAGAATCTTGATAGATGGTTATAGTTGGAAGGGTTTCGTGGTCAACGTCAGAGTTGTCAATGGTTTTAACTTCTAACAACAGAAGATGTGCTTGAGTCATGATGAAAGCTAAAGGTGTGAGATGAAGTGAATTAAAGAGTTGAGTATGGCTATTAGCTAGTCAACAGCTAACAGCCAATAAGCTGGAGAATTATTGTCAAAATAGTTCTGTAGTACCGACTGTATGAGATAAATCGGCATGGCAAAGATCTCTTTGAGCAACCCATTCAGGTGCAATCCATTTCTTATCGAGTGAAGAAAGCTGATAATAAAATTCGGACTCATTTAGGTAATTGTCAGGAGATGAATAACAATGAGGATTGTGTCTTTTCTCAATAATCTCGAACGTTGCCCATTCCGTGTGGTCTTCGTCGGAGTCAACGATCTTAACTTTATCCCCATAATCGTATTCAGAATATGGAAGGGCAAGTAGCGACCTGGATTCAGAGTTAAGATCGCAGTCATTGGTGCGTACATGATGTTTTCGAGTTGCATTGTCCATTAGGTGACACCAACCCCTACCTCTTTCATCGTGGTAATCCTGAAAGTAACTGCATTTAGCACAGGTGTTTGATTGGCGGATTAAGACTGATTCTTCGTACCAGCTTCCGTCATCGACCTTATATTTCCAGTAAGGTTGTTCGAGTAGCAAGCTTGATGGAGTTTTGTGTTCTATAAGTTCTAAAGCGCAGATAGTAAGGGATTTGGAAGGATTAAATTTATTAATGACGCGATCGCTGAAGACAAACTTCGGATGTGGGTAGTTGTATTCAGTTTCAGAAGGATGAATGTCTGGGGTAAATTCAATAGTGACGAGCGGGCGATCGTCGTCAAAGCAAAATCTTTGTGAGTTGTCTTTGTTTTTAATGCCAGAAGTTATGCACTTGGCTTGAGTGCTGTTGTTTTGTCGTTCGCTAGAAAGTAAAAAAGATTTGGTACGTGAACGGGTAGCAGACTTAACTGCCTGTAAATCAGAAAGATGTGCCATGATAAGAAACAACCTTGATGATGAAAGTTAAGGGAAGGAGAACAAAGCTTTGGTCGGTGATGTTCTCCTTTGTTGTGATTTATTATGACGYTCTGCTAACTGATTGTCAACTAACTAATAGTCAGTTAATAGATAATCAAATATTTGATATAGTGGATATACTGTTAACTGATAGTCAATAATTGGAGGTGAACTTGACGACAGCAATTGCTTTAATGAGTAGAACTTATATAGACATAAGACGTTGGTGGTTAAAAGACGAAAATGGGGAGCCATTATCGGTTTATGCGGTTCACAAAACCATAGAAGGTACAGATAACGAAGTGACCAGACATACCTTAACCAGAGCCAAGGAAGGTCAATTAGAAAAAGCCAATATTTCTAACTTAAAAGCATTAGCTCGTCTATGTTCGCTCTGGAGTGGAACCGAAGTAACTGTTGACGACCTAATTGTTGAAGAGTCTAACGAGCGAAATAGAAATAATTAGTTCTCAAATATTTGAAAAAAGTTCACTGCCACAAAAGCTAAAAGCGATCGCCCGATTCCGTCCAAAGAATTGCGATCGCTTGAAGTCAAACCATATCCCAAAGGGGGAATTAATGATTACTTATATTGTAGGAGAGGTGCTGCAATTTGGCATCTTTAGTTCGGCACAACAATTTTTAAGCTGTCTGAATCAAGGAGGTGTAGCATGATTGGCTTCATCTCGCCGTTTAAAATTCTTGATTACATAGACCGCCTCGAAATAGTTAAAGAGTTTGCTTCAGAATA
>NZ_JRFE01000031.1 GCF_000756305.1 Myxosarcina sp. GI1 | reverse complement strand
ATAGAAATAATTAGTTCTCAAATATTTGAAAAAAGTTCACTGCCACAAAAGCTAAAAGCGATCGCCCGATTCCGTCCAAAGAATTGCGATCGCTTTAAGTCAAACCATATCCCGAAGGGGGAAATAAATGGATACCTATATTGTAAGAGAGGTGCTGCAAAAGTGCATCTCTAATTCGGTACAACAGTTAATAGACTGTTTTGTAGGAGGTGTAGCATGATTAATTTCATCGCACCTTTTAAAATTCTCGACTATTTAGATCGCCTTGATATAGTCAAACAAACTTTAACTGAATACCACTGTAAATGCCCTGTCTGTAGCGACGGTGGTTTCAAGATCGACAAACGTAGTGGCAAGTATTATGCGTTTAAGTGTGGTTGCGAAGTTAGAGACATCCGAGAAGCTATTCGCCCTTGGAAAGAGGTGGAAGGTGAAAGGCAAAAAGGAAAAAAGGAAAAAAATTCCTTTAACCTTGACCCTTTCCCCTTTCCCCTAAAGCAAAAGCTTTTAGCCAGATTACCAGCAGCAGCCGAAGATATACCTCAGCCAAATACGGATACAGAAATTCCCGAATGGCTACAGAAACAAGGAATACCAAGCAACGCTACTGAAACCCGTTACCACTACTCAAAAACGCAGTGGGTGTCACGTTTTCAATGGCAAACCGATAAAGGTCGAGAGAAAACCTTTAGACAGGCACATAGAGCCTCAAACGGTTTAGTACGCTGGAAAAAAGGAGCAAAAGATTGGAATGCTTATCGACAAAATGAAGCCGCTGCTAACTGCCGTAACAAATGGGTATTAGCAGTAGAGGGTGAAAAATCTGTCGAAGCAGGTAGAGCGATCGCCATATCAGCTATTACTTGGCAGGGTTCTAACTGGAATAAAAACGCAATTGCTTCAACTATAAAAGCTTTGAAAAAAGCTGGTGCAGAGGGTTTGGTTTACTTTCCCGATAATGATGAAGCAGGGAGGAAAAAAGCCAGCCTAGTAGAATCAGCAGCTATTAAAGTTGACTTCTCTTGTCTAGTTCTCAATCTCAAAAACATCTGGACAGAAATACCAGAGAAAGGAGATTTAGCTGATTGGGTAAAAGCTCATGGTCATTTAGATGCCGAAGAACTAATAGCCAAATTAGAGGCTGCTATCGAACAACAATACAAGCAGACTGAGCAACAGGACGACAAAGTAACAGAGCCGAAAACAGAAGTCGCTCAGTCTACTAATGTTCCAAATTGGTCGCAATCAGATTTAGCATTGTGGTTGGCAGAGAAGTATCGATCGCGCCTAGCATGGAATACGGAACTACAGCAGTGGTATCGTTATAGTTCAGTTATTGAGGGAATCTGGAGCATCGAACCTACAGAATTTGTGGGGCAATTAGTCAAGTTAGAATTAGAACAAACTGCTAGTGCGATAGCCTTATCGAATCCAAAAGGAAAAAAGCCAAGTTTCACCATCAGCTTTATCAATGGTGTAGTCGGATTACTAAAAATGGATTTGGCAGTGCGTTGTTGGGATGAAGCTACAGGATTGTTACCACTGCGAAATGGGGTTTTAAACTTAGAAACTAAAAAGCTGTTACCCCATGCCCCCGAACATAAGTTAACTTGGTGTCTGCCATATAGCTATAATCCTCTGTTGTCCTGCTACCCAATACAGCAATGGCTAAACCAAATGTGTCGGGGTGATGAGGATTTAGTCCAGCTAATGAGAGCCTATCTGCGAGGAGTAGTCACTGGTAGAACCGATTGGCAGAAATATTTGGAATTAATAGGACCTGGAGGAACGGGTAAATCCACTTTTACTAGATTAGCGATCGCACTAGTAGGACAAGAGAACACCCATACCACTACCCTGAAAAAACTAGAGGGGGAAAAGTTTGAAACCGCTTCGGTTGCTGGCAAGCGTTTGGTGTTAATTAACGATTCGGAACGATACGCAGGGGAAGTCAGCAAACTTAAAGCTCTGACTGGTCAAGATACCTTACCATACGAAGTTAAGTACAGACAAAGTAGCGGTGGCTTTACTCCTCAAGCAATGACCATTGTGGCGACTAATGAAGTGATTCAGAGTAGTGACTATACTTCAGGACTAGAAAGAAGAAGAATTTCAATCCCGATGTTTAATCGGATTGAGAGCGATCGCCAGAGAAATTTAATCGAGCATCGTAATGGAGAAATGTTTGGTGAATTTGTCCCCTATCTATCAGGATTACTCAATTGGGTGTTGGCAATGGACGAGGAGGAAGCTACTAACATCATTAAAAACTATGAAACTGCCGTACCATCTCTATTAGCAATGAAGACACAGACATTGGTAGAAACTAATCCCATCGCTGACTGGCTAGATAACAAGGTAATTTTAGACCCCGAAGCTAGGACTAATATCGGAGTAGCCAAACGCGATAAAGATAGTAACTCGGATAACTGGTATTTACACAATGACGAATGGTTATACCCTAACTATGCTGAATACTGTCACGATACTGGTACTAGGTCAATTGGGTTACGTAGGTTTGTTAATCTGCTATCCGACCTGCTAAACAATCAGTTGAGATTAAATTTAGAAAAGGGACGCGATCGCGCTGGTTCGTTTATCAGAGGTTTGAGACTTCGCGATGCAGCAGATGATGAACCACCATTGATTACTAACAGAGCAGTAAAAACCAAAACAGATTCTAGTAGTACGAATGTCATTAGTAAACTTTGGAATTTGGTGATTGAGAAAGTGGTTAAAGCGATCGATTGCGTGATGGATGAGAGCGTTGATGAAGAAGATGGTAATCTAGAAACTGCCGAAGACAATCGAGCAGAAGTAGAAGAAAATATTGAGGAAGTAGAAGCTGAAGAAATCTCTACTAAAGATGAAGTTCTTAGCGTGGGCGATCGGGTAATGATTAAAGATTGTCCTGGTCACTGGAGTTGGGCGCAACCCTTTCAAGTATTAGCTATTGAGGATAATATGGTGGCGTTGGAACTAGTGGATGAATTAGTTCACATTAATCAATTGCAAATATGCCACAACAAGAATTTAGAGTCGAAAAATTGATAGCGATTGATAAATATATCCTTGTGGTTTATTACACAACTGCACATTGTTATCAGTTTTCAATCATAGATGAAGTAGGAAAAGTCTACAGTTTTGATTTGGCTTGCTATAGTCTCAATGCTGCCGAGCAAGGAGGTAGAACGGCAATTAAAGTGGTTTCAAAGCGAGATTAGAAGAGATTGTCGAAAACCACCTTCCTTCAGGCGATTGGCTTGCGCCAGCGCAGTCATGCGATAAGCCCGAAGGGGAGGGCGCGTCTGTCGAGGTTTCCTTGTCAGTTTATGCCGCCCGTCATCCGCTTCGCGATTGCCTACGGCAGCGGCAAAGCCGATCGCCTAAAACGAAAAAATTCGATAGAGTAAGAAAAATACTTTATTGGGTATTAGTGATGGTGAATAAAACCTCTTTGCCTCCTGCAACGAAAAATGAAGCACAGAAACAAGATCGGGGCAACAAAGTCTTTAGTCCCAAGAATAGTTCATCATCTAATTTAGAAGCAGACAATACAAGCAAAACTAAACTCAAAACCTCTCAGACATCCGAATCTAAGAAAATCTTCCAAGCGATCGGAGTAATTGAAGGTGCAGTAGCGGTTAAAAACGAGGAACAACTTACAATTACCATAGAGGGACAAAAATATCGTTTGGGCTACACTGCTAAATCAAAACAAAGATATAAAGTCTTAGTAGAAGAAATAACATCTCAGAGCAGCAGGACTCTTCAGCTATCAGTCTATCCTCAAATTAGTTACAACAAAAAACAAGAAGGTTACAAAATAGATTTTAACTTGGTGACGGTCGCGAACACAGAAGAAGCTAGAGAAAGTATTTTTCAAGATTTAGAGCCTGGTGAGTTTTACCTGTCGGGGTTCTGGCAATATGTACCTTTCTTTGAGTCTCCAGTCATTGCAGTGTTTAGAAATTACAGTAACAAATTAGCTCAAACAGTAGAAAGAGTTGGGACTAAGAAGGCTAAACAGATATTAAAGCCGAATTATATTCCTGTAGAATGGGCAGATTCATCAGTGGCAGCATTTAAATACGACCCCGATCTTGAGAAAAAGCAGCAGATGTCCCGCTATTTCGTGCGCGTGAAAGCTAAATTCTGCTCGGAGAAGGATTGCTTTGAGGCGATCGAAAAGATTGGAAACAGTACAACCCAAGCACCTAAATATTTGAAGTAAGAACTTGTCTTGAGTGTCGGTCTAACAGCATTAGAGATCTGTCTGCTTTGTAGTATATATGCAGCAAGTAAGTTTTAAGTGCAGTGATAAGTATGATGGAATCGCAATAGCTAGAAACCTTGTCAGTTATGGATATGATTGATGTGACGGCAAAATAAAAAACTCATAATTAATTTAACCAAAGTATATTTGCACCTGCATGGTGGAATAAAAATCTGAGAAAGTTTTTGATTTGTCCATCACAGTCGTTTTTTACTGATTCCAAATCCTTAAAATTAGTCAGAATGATGAATATGAATACTACTTGGCTAAAGCTATGAAAGCCAAGGAACACCACGAGAGAATTAAGGAAGCGAGATAAGAAGGCGTTTCTGCCCTACTTTTGTTACTGTCTTTTAGCCATCGCTCAGACTAATTGAATAAAGTGTTTATAGACGACTGCTCAAAATTATAAAAGCTAAAAAACTATATGGCATCAGCTTTAACTTGGACACTTTTATTTGGCTATGGCTTGTTTGTCTATGTTGTAGTGCAAAAAACAACTCCGAGGCGCGTTTCTGCATCGGGTTTCTTTCAGGGAGAATCAGCAGATGGCAAAACTCCTCGATTGTGGCTGCTCGTTTCTAGTGCGGCAATATCCTGGATTTTTGCCAAATCTATTGATAACGCAGCGAGTCTTGCCTATGCCTTTGGCATTGTTGGAGGGGTAGGCTACGCCATCTACTATTGCAGCTTCATAACCGCCGCGATTGCCATTTACCATCTTCGAGTCAGAGGCTACACTTCCCTACCCAGTTTTCTCGTTGATAAATACGACCCCATCTGCGCCAAACTGTTTTTAGTAGCAATCGCCATTCGTTTGTTCAACGAAGTCTGGTCAAATACAAAAGTCTTCTCGCTTTATTTTGGAGCAGAGGGTAGCCTTAGTTACTGGATGGCGGCTATTGTCGTTACAGGATTTACCGTGTACTATACGCTTCTAGGAGGACTCCGCAGCAGCTTGCTGACTGATGGGATGCAGATGTTGCTAGCGGCTGTTTTGCTGGTGGCTATTCTTACCGTTCTTACTCCCGAATTGCTTCAGGAAGGATTTCCGAATGTCGAACCTCAAACCCAAGCAGCAGGAATGACGTTTTGTGGTCTGGCTCTAGTGCAAATTCTTAGCTACCCGTTCCACGATCCAGTGCTTACCGACCGCGCTTTTATCACCTCTCCCAAGAAGATGGTGCGGGGATTTGTGCTTGCGGGTCTGCTCAGCGGCGGTTTTATTTTACTCTTCAGTATTGTTGGTCTTTATGCTCTCCGTTTGGGAGTCGAGGGTCAACCTACTTTAACCGTTCCTATGCTGTTTGGCTTACCGTTACTATTGGTTTTTAACGCGATTATGTTAACCAGTGCAGGCTCGACATTAGATTCTACTTTCTCTAGTACGGCTAAACTATCGGCGAGAGATTGGTTTAACCGAAGCGGACAGCCTACTGAGTTACAAGCACACACTGGACGTTGGGCAATGATAGCCATTGCTATTCTGGGCAATTTGCCTCTATTGAGTATTTATTTAGGAGATAGAATTGGTCCAGCAATTATTCTCGCCACGACGATTAGCGGCACGATGGTTATGGGTCTTGCCCCCATTTTTCTCCTCTCCTTTATTCGCTCGGCAGGGACATTAAGCTTTCACTTGGCTTTCTGGAGCGGTTTGATTTTGGGCATTTTACGAGTCATAGAAAACGCTTTTCAAACAGAAATCTTTCCCGCTTGGATGGCTCTGGGGATTGGCGAGTATGCCATCGACTTAGGAATCAATGTCTATGGTTTAATTTTGTGTGTTATTGGTTATCTGCTTGGTGCTCTTTTAAATCGAAAGTCTTAAACAACAATAAACATCATGGTATCTTTTATCAGCTAAAATTAATCTTGGTTTTGTCAGACTGATGCTCAAAAGACTTTCGCTCAATTAGATCTCAAATGAGTTTTATAATTTGAAGACTCAATTGGCTGTAAAGAATTGCTTCTGGGTTCAATAACTCTTTCAATCAAGCAAAAATTGGGCATTTCTTGGCGGCATCGGAGACAAAACCAAATAATTTTACGTTGCTGAAAATGACAAAGTAAAATATCGTCACATACAGGACAGAAGTATTTCATATTTTTTCGTCTTAGAAAAGACCAAAATAAATGGTGTTCATTCCGCCATGAATTAAAAATTTGACTCAATAATTTATGTAACAAATAATTATGTAACTCTTTGTTTAGTAGTTAATGAAAATTTTCGACATCAAACAAGTTCAAAACAAAGTAGCCAAATAAGTTGGCGGCTTTAGTTGATAAAAGTAGCTGGAAACCCAGTGATTGATAGTGTTAAATTAACCGTTTTAAAAAGTCGCTTTATCTTTGATTTTAATAGAGCGATTTCTCATTTCATCAGTATTTTTACTGAAAATGAAATGCTAATTCTATTAACCCAAGTTGCGGGTTAGTAGATGAGTTGATAGAGATTAGTCAATTACGTAAATGTTAAAGAAGCCTTTAGTTATTAGCCTTTAGCTATTGGCTTAGTTTCTAGATAGGCGTTTGGCTCTCCGATAACACGCGCTGGAGCGCGTCGCCGTGCTTTGCACGTCGGATCGGCGGATGCCGATCGCTACCTCTCACTTGAAACAGCTAAAGGCTAACCGAATGTTAAACAGATAAAGATGGTTGGGTCGATCTAAGGAAAGAAGTACTATTTCAAAGTATTAATAGAGCAATGGCGGTAATCTTGACAATCTTGGCGACAATACCTTGGTCAAGGCAATTAGAGTTGATTTTGATTTTGTAAAGAGCGCGATTGCGCTCAAAGAAGAAATTAATTATGTAACCTTGAGTTGAGCTTCAATGCTGCTTGATTAGGATTGAAAAAAGAGATTTTCTTGTCCACTTTGTAGTATATACGCAGTTAGTAAGTTTTAATTACAGTAATGGGTGTGATTGAAGTTTGATGGCTAGAAACCTTGTCAGTTATGAATGTGATGAGCGTGACGGCAAATTTAAAAACTTCTAAAAGATAGTATTACTATTACCAAAGTAAAACTGCATTTGAATGGTGGGACAAATATACGAAGAAGTTTTCAATTTATCTGTCACAATTGTCCGATGATCGAGAAAATCGAAACCTTAGATACGGAATGAGCGAAGCGTTTTTACGAGTCTGTATTTCAAGTGCAATTGGAGAAACTGGAAAACAACAATCAGGAGATGTGTAATAAATTAGATGCAGTTTATTCCAGGACTGTCCTGGACACATCAGCAATGGAAGTTAACCTAATTTCTCAATCCCAACCGCTTTTTCATGCAGTTTTTGCATTATAATTTGATATTTTTGCATAATCAGGTCGAACTGAGCTTAAATCTTAACTAGGATTGTAATTACTTCCTTCTCACTCTATGTTTGAACGCTAACATTGGTAGCCAAACAGAAATTCAAGCTCTTAACGTCTGCTCAAACATCATGTAAACAAACTTCAAGTATATGGTTATTAATAATTCCAATTCTCAAAATCAAGCATTGCTTTGTGCTTATATTAATCTCACCTCTGAGATTCAAGTGGCTAAAATTCCAGAGAACCCTGAATTTGAGAAAGTTATTTTTCCCTACGAAAAACTTTTATTTAAGGCTTCTGAGGGAAGTGGGTTGAATATATTCATTGAAGTAGCTGGCAAGACATCTTTGTTCGCTTCAATTCCTTGTCAACAATTGCAAAGCCACGCTCCAATCAAATCCAATCGATAAGCCAGTTATAAGAATACTTACACACAACAAAGCCTTCGCTAGTTTTCCCCCTAGTTCATCCAGATTAGTCAGATTTGAAGTGCTAATTACAGCATCTCGAACCTGGGAGATAGCAACGGTCATTTGCTGTAAAAGATTTTTGTGCCACTGCTCGGATTTAGCTGGTGGATTGCGATCGATTTGTTTAGCGATTTTCTCAAAAATTCGTTCGATCCCAGAATAAAAACCATGTATGTCTAGCGCGATCGCGTCAAGGATGCGGGGTTAAGCATCGTTAACGTCAACTAAATTGATAGGGAAAAAATTATAGCCGTTTTCCAATATTATGTTGTCTAAAGCACATCCAGCTTGCCAATAGAGATCGCTTGGTAAACCCCAAACAGCGAGGTCGATGTCAGAGTCTTCAAAAATCGATTCGACATCGAGCATCGAACCAAATAACACTACTCTGCTAACACCAAATTGCTGTTTGAGAAGCTTGGCGCACTGACGAGCAATTTCTATACCTTGTTGCTGTCTGACTTTCATTCGAGCTATAAACTGAGGTCGTTCGGCTCTAGCTTTTAAAACTCGCTCGACAATTTGTTGTTCGGTTGTGGGGTCTAAAATACTCATGACTATGGAAGTGCGATCGCGCGGAAGCGCACTAGCTTTGCTAATCGCGCTTTTTATCTTTATTATCGCTTTTATCGCAGGGTAATTGCACATAGTTTACTTCTGACAAAGAGCGATCGCCTACTACCTTGTCTAAAATAAAAATGGCTGAAAGTGTTGGAATGGTAGAGATGTGAGTTCCCACACCTCAAGGTGTGAGATACCGCAGATTAAGGTGCGGGATACTGACCGCTCATAATATAGAATCAAAGACTACATCAAAAATAAAGCAACAAAGCAGTTTGCTGTTGCCGCTTTAGAAATGGCTAAAGATAAAGAGAGAAGTCTAAAGCGAGTAAATTTATTAGAGGGAACTGCAACTGCTTGTAGCCCAAAATAAGCACAATTGAAGGCAGAAGCAGAAATTAATCCAGAAG
>NZ_JRFE01000030.1 GCF_000756305.1 Myxosarcina sp. GI1 | reverse complement strand
AGCCTCTGAGAGCAATCTGACCGAAGCACAGAGATTATTAATGCTCTCACGCTCGAAATTATGGGTAGGTTCTACTAAGTTATTTGGTTCTGAAGACGATTGAATTATAGACTTGTCTTCCAGTCGAGCCTGTAACTCTTCAATTCGAGCAAACAGCAGATTGGGGTTTAGTTCTTCTAGTTCTAAACTCTCAGCTAAAGCTAAACTCACTTCCGTCCAGTGAAATAAAGCTTCTATGGTGTCGGTTGGGGTCAATCCCAAACGCCCTGCGATCGATTCTAAACGTGGGAACAAAAATGAGGGAATAGTTAATGCTGAGAGTTGCTGTTTCATAATCGGTAAAGATAATTGCTTACCAGTTCGAGCCTGTGATTTAGGTTTGGGAGGTAACTGCCGAGATGAATCCGATTGAGCTATAACTTTGTCTTTAACCTCTGAAGAAGCAAATTTAGTAGTGGGAGCAGGGGTGCGAGCGGCATATCTTTCAATAACTCGGACATCGGGTAAGCCTAATTTTAAACCCAGTCTGCCATCTATGTTACCCTCACCATCGGCAATTTTGTAGTCAAAATAGTTGCGACTAGCAGCAAAATTATGTCTTAGGGTCGGGTCTTTCTCGTCGAGAATTTGATAGTGACCCTGTATGGCAGCACGATATTCGATTTCGGGGACGCTCGGCGGACAATACCAGTGTGCGGCTATAGTCGCGTACACGGCTCGAAACAGATGGGTGTAAAGGTTGTCTTTGCCCTCGCGAGAGGGTACTAACTCACTAAAGAAGCGATCGCATTGTTTGGCTACGGGTTCGCTATAGCGATTGTTAATCTGACGTGGGGATAAGTCTTGAATTTCTGCTCCTAATTTATCTCTCAGTGAAGCGATCGCTTCGATAATCTTATTGGCTGGTGCGAGGGTAGGAATTTCAAAGACACACTTAACCGACTCCCCTCTTCTTTTGAGAGAGCCAGAAAAGATAACGCTATATTTGGTCTTTAACTCAAACTCTGCCGTTTGAATGACCTCGGTATGTCTTCTTCCCGTCAGCACTGCCAATCCTGCGGCGATTTCTGCCCAACGATAACTATTAAGAAGAGTTGATGCTCGTTTGACTATTGCTTCGGGGTCGCTAATAAACTTGGTCTTTCTTTCGGCAAGGCGATCGCTACTAGCATTATTAATTTCTGTCCAAGTTTCGGTGTCGAACTTAACTACATTTAAAGCAAGATGATTGGGATTAATTACTTTGATAGCGTTGCGGACATCGGTAAGATAGTTTTTCTGCTGCTGAGGTTCGACTAAGCCACGATGTTCCATGTGTTCGACAATCTCATCAAACCAGATTTGATAATCGCTCAATTCCGAAAAGAGTTCTGGTAGTTTTTCTGCCAACAAATTTTTGAGCCATTGGGTTTTGGCTTTAGCAATGGCTGTTTCTAATTCTTGGCTGTTGAGCTTGTAATTCAAGTTGTCTTCTTTAAAACTTATAGTTGAAGCGAGTTATTTTCTAATTCTACTGTCAGAATAATTCTACTATCAGCAAAAGTCAAGCCGATTGAGTCTGGTTGGCTACGCAAGGCGATCGCGCTTCGCTAATAATTATCTTGCAGTCCGATTAAGTTGATAATGACGAGTTTGGTATTGGAGAAGATGAGGTGTAAGCTGAGAAATATCTTCATCAAGACCCCAAGCTAAAGCTAAAGGCTCGACATCATAGTTGCTGCCATTGTTTGTTTGACAATTGATAATTCTACCATCGAAAGAAAGAATCTGAGCTTTAAGAGAGTTGACTAAGTTTAGTAACTCAAGCTTACGTTGATGAGAAAGGCAATTGTAACGCATTAAGCGATTGCCCGAAGGGCAGCGGCAGAGCCGATCGAGTAGATAACCAGCCCTACCAAGCTGTAGCGGATTAAACTGTTCTAAATGAGGAGTAAAGTTTTCATACCAAATTCCTAAAGCAATCGCTTCTAGTTCCTGTAATTGAAGAGAATCAAAAGAATGTGAAATAATGTGCTGAAATAAAGCAGAAAAATGTGGTTGGTTCATTTTTAAAATGAGCTACACAGCAAGAACTATTGCTTATTGCTCGTTTAGCCACTGGTTTAAGTCGTCTAAGGACTGAAAATCAAGCAATTCTTCTGCTAGTAGTTCTAGTTGTGATGGTTCTAGAGACTGAATTGCAGAAACATCTTCTTCTGGCAAATTACCTAATTTTCGATTGAGTTGACGCATTACAGTATTGACCTGTCCTTCGATTCGTCCTTTGAGTTGCCAACTAGTAGTAATTTGCATAATTTGTTCCCTCTGTTCTAATTCTATTGTATTTAATTGCTCTTGGAAAATTTGTTCTTCTGCGGAATTGAGATTGAGATAGGTATCGATAAAGCCAGAGATAAACCGCATCTACTTTGAAAACCGTAGTTTTTCTTCTTCTGGATCGAGGTGTTTTTTAACCCACAAGCGATCGCTTAAAAACAGTGGAGTAGTATTAATTAGATGCTGAAAATCAGCAACAGCAGAAATTAACTCTTGTTGTTGGTCATAACAAACATGATAAGTTATGTCTTCTCTGAGCCATTGCCAAAGATGTTCGACAGGCATAAAATCTGGGCTATAGCCAGGTAATTGTAGAAGATGGATGTCCATTGCTGATGCTGCCTCGGTGACCACTTTAGCACGATGATATGGTGCGCCATCCCAAACCACAGTTATTTGTTGCTGGGGAAATTCGACTCGCAACTTTTTGAGAACATCAATGGTATTAATTTTCTCTGCTTTCTCATAAGGAAAAATTCTGGTTTGCGCCTGATTATAGAGGTAAACACCATAAAAAGAGACTTTCTTTCTTCCAGGAGAACTAGAGCTGACCCAAAACCTTTCTCCCCGAATTGACCAACCGTAACCTTCATCGGTATCTAAATGTATATGGGCTTCATCAATATAGATAATTAATCGCTTTTGATGAAGTGCATCCTCTAATAATTCAGTAATTTGTTCGACAAATTCAGCTCTTTTGGCGGTATTGCCTTTATTAAGCAACTTCTTCGCTTTCTTCCAGGAAAAACCCATCTGCTTAAGAGTTTTTCTGACTGTCTCTCGACAACAATTTATCTTCCACTTCTGTTTCAGCCAGTGGACGAATCTTTTTAACGTCCAACGTGGAAACCCTTGAGATTTCCTCCCTCTTTCTTGTGGTGCTAATGCTGACCTTAAAAGAGCTTTCTGGATTTGATTCCCTAAATCTTTTCGCACCGTTTCGGAAAAAAAGGGTTTCTTCCTCCCGTTCTTTGATACTCGACGGCTTTGAGACCTTCTTGATTATAACGATGCACCCATTCCATTACTGTTTGGGGATTTCTTCGGGTTTGTTCCCCTACCTTTGTAGCACTTTTCCCTTCACTAATTTCATACAATGCCATCAGTCTCTCTCTTGTTCGAGGATGTTTGGCAGCCAATGCCTCTGTTCTTAATAACTCTTTGCTTTGATTCCAACGAGCGTAATCTACTTTTAACATCAAATCGATCTTATTTTTCTTCTCTTAATCAGCCTATTTGATTTTGAGCCAAAACTCCAGTTTTCAAACTGGACGGGGTTTAAGCTGCATTTTAGCAGGATTGAGTTGAAGTGTAACCAGCAAGCGAAGACATTCAGCTTTGACGATGGGGCGATCTCGTTTGGAAATTTTCATCTTAGCCATGAGTGCAGCAGCAACAGGATTTTGATTTTGAAGGAAATCGCGCCAATTGAGTTGATTTAGCTGAACGATTTGATACTGGAAATTGAGAACTTGGCGGTCTGGAAAATCAATAGTGTAATTTGTAGCTTCGGCTTCAAGAGGGTACTGATAAGAAAAAAGAGCGATCGGATAAATGGGGCAGCGATACTTAATAAAAAGATTGCAGAAGTAAGCGAACATCCGTTCGGAAAAGTCATTTTGTTCGTATGACTGGTTTTCGATATGAACTAAAAAAGTGGAATTTTTTCCTCTAAATTTAGCCAGAGCAACGATATCGAGGATTTTCTTCTCGCCTTTAGTAATGTCGGTAAACAGTTCCGTCTTGGTGCGCGTTCCCTTGCGTCTTACGCCGACGCGGGGTCGCACCGCTTGTCCTCGAAAGAAATTGAGTCGATGTCGAGATAGTCTAGAACTTGGGGAAAGAATAGCTCTAAAAACTCAACAAAGAAAGTAGTTAAAAGCTCTTTGAATAACTGGTCGTGGCTAATCTGTGTCATAAGAGAAAAATAGCATAATATGATTCGATTTCCTGTAATGAGCGATCGCCTGTGGCAGATAATGCGATCGGCTTTGCCGCTGGCTTCGCCAATCGCTACTTAGGATCGAGGAAGAGGAATACCAAAATGAAGGGCAGCATCTTCCCAGGAGTTAGGGTACATAGCCTTGAGGTGTTGAAGGGTAAAGCCAACAGCATCTTTAGCGGTAAAAACAGGCAACCTGCTGAGGTTATCTTCTATGGGTTGTTTGGGTAGTTGATAAAGGAAAACACTTCTAGGAGAGCGAATTAGCTCGATATTCTGTTTGACATGATTGAGAGCAGCTTGAACTTGAGAAGGATGATGTTGCTCAATTGCCTTTAAGATACGAGCATCAAGAGGAATGTTTAAGCGGTCGAATTGTTGTTTGAGCTTGGAAGAAATATTCATGATAGTAGGGTTTGATAGTAGAGTTGACAGCAAGAAGCGAAAAATTAAGTCAAGGCTTTGATAAGCTCATGTTTACGGGCGTTAGAAACGGATTTTCCACCAGTAGAATTATGAACCCGATGATGAAGGTTGTGAGAGCGAATGTAGTCACGAAGCTCACGAATGGTCATTAATTCAAAAGACGGTGATTCTACTTCGGCTAGCTCGGTAATTGGCTCGGTAGCAGGATTAAGAAGAGCTTTGGTCTGTTGGTAAAATTCATCAGAGACGGACGAATACTGTTCGAGACAATCTAGGAAAGATAAGGTTAGCTCGGATAGTAGGAGGAGACAAAAAGCGAGTGCAGAGACAACAACAAAGCCATTGATGAAGTAATCGAGAGCGGTAATGGTAGCGGATAAAGTCATAATAGAAAGCCTGAAAAGTAGATGTAGTGAAGGAGAAAGAAAACTAAGAAGTGAATTGTTTCTTGTCTCTACTATCAGAATAACTCTACTAAAAGAAAAAGTCAACAATATTTTTGATAGTAGGAAAGCAAATTAAAGTAGTTGATAAGTATAGTGGTCTTTAATAAATTGGTTAAAGAAAGTCCCGCCAGGTTCTCTTGAATTGAATTCAAGAGCTTGCCTGGCGGTGCATTCCGCACCTAAAGAGCTAGCATGACGAAACTCATCAAAGACATCAGAGGAGATATTATCGTATTGATAAACAGCACCGCGATTAAAGCGAATTAGAAGCACCGAACGGGAGCGATCGTAAGAAATAGCAGCGATCGCTGAAGAATCAACACCAATCCAGCGAGGTTCGTTAGGTTCGATGCCTTGTTGTGCAAGCTGTTCTAAAACATGGGAATTGTCAGATATATTTGCGATCGCTTGCCAATTTTGTTTGGATAGAGAAACCGAATGTTGGATTTGTTTATTTTGAAGAAATTCAAGTATAGTCCTAGAAGTAGGGGAACTACGGGCTAACTGTTGCCATTGCTGAAAAGTAAGAGAAAGAGCAATTTCGGTTTCGGCAAGAGAGGGATCGATCTCAAAGTGGGTGCAAATATCGACAGGAAGAGAATTAAGAGTAGAGCGATCGAGATCTTTAAGACGCTTCCACATATTAGGATAAGCAGGATTAACGGCACAAAGGATATCACCATGATGATTGGGGTGGCGGTCGAGGTATCGGCATTGAGAGCAATTAGATAGAGGCATAATAGCTAGTGAAATGAGGATAGAGGACGAGTAGAAACGAGGCTAGAATCGTTTGAGAAGTGGTTTAACGAGGAGGAAAGGGAACAGCCTCGGACATGAGGCGATCGTAAGTAGAATAAGGCATTTTAAAGCAGCTTTCGACTTGAGAGAGAGTAGAGCTATCTAAATGGGATTCAGGGCAGCTAATAAAGCTTTCTATGAGAGATTTGAGGCGTTCTTTGATGAGGAGTGCGATCGCGTCTTCATCAGGTTCGCAGTCGGGGAAGTTGCTTTCAAGTTCGTAAACAAGGTTTTCCGTAGCTTGTTTAAGATCGTTGGAACTGATGTTAATTTCAATGTGTAGAGACATAATTCTGTTGAGAGTTAGGAGGGTGACAACTATTATTGGTATTTGGCTTTTAAACATCTAATAAGTGAAATACCTGCCTCTAAAGTGGCTATGGAATCTTGGGTTTTCTTTGCCTTCTGATGTTTAGCTTCTGCGCTTTGAATAGCAAAATCTTGTTGTTTTTTTTCAGCACTGATAACCTGAATCAAGATAGGTTGGTCAAGTAAAGAATAACCAATGCTAAACCAGCCAGAAAGCCAATCTGACCAATCGGAAGCGGAAGGAACAGAAGTAAAGGCAGCAGTGAGATTTTGAACGTCACCATCGCGATTGATAACGCTGAAAGAATATTCAAAAACTTTTCTGGTAGGAGAAGATATGGAAGAAGAATTTGCTATAGTAAGAGGGTTCATATTTGTGGTTGCTAAGTAGGATGGATGGCAAGGCGATAGAAGCTTTGGAGGGTTTGCGCTCGCTCTCGATCTTGTGGTCTTGTGGCTTGTTACTATCATAATATCGCTACTGTCAGTAAAAGTCAACTACGAATAGATAAGTATTTATGATAGATAGAGTAAAAGATTGAGAGTCTGATACAAATAACTGATAGTCAACCCTAAGTACAGCCGTTTGAACTTATCGATCCCCAGAAACTGCAACTAAAACTGCATGGATGCAAAATCTGAAAGCTATATGTAGCAAGGGTTTGAGATATGTGCAATAATACGAAGCCTGTAAGCTATATATAATCAGGGTTACGGGTGTAAGGGCTAAAGGCTATGTATGGCAAAGGTTCTAAGTAGGGCAATACCCCAACCCCAAACTATAAGTAACGCTGATAGGCAGGGTGGACGCTGAGGGTTGGGGTAT